>WALJ01000162.1 GCA_015522885.1 Thermoplasmata archaeon | reverse complement strand
TCCGTGCAGTTGTTCCTTCCGTAACATTCCCTTATGAACGATGCGGCCTCGACATCCCTCGGCTCAAGCGGAAATACGAAGAGTTCTCCGTTCTTGTTGACTGGCTGAGCCCCCATACCTCTGACCTTTTCGGTGATGAGAAGACCTACTATCTGTTCCGGATATGCTGCACCTGTGGGGTGATATTGGACGGTATCAAGGTCTCTCAGCTTTGCTCCGGCCCTGTATGCCATCACCAGCCCGTCAGCCGTCGCTCCGTAGTGATTCGTCGTGGGAAATCCCTGTATGTGTAGTCTGCCGAATCCGCCTGTGGCGAGTACCGTGGCCTTCGCTCTGACAACATAGTACTGCTCCGTTTCCATGTTGAAGAGCACGGCTCCGGCGACATTCCCTTCTCCGTCTTTAATCAGCTCGATGGCGGGTGAGAATTCGATAACAGGTATCCTTCTGTTCCTGAACTCATCCCTTATGACCCTCATTATCTCCATTCCGGTGTAGTCCTTTGCAGAGTGCAGTCTGAACCTTGATGTTCCTCCTCCTGGTCTTTCCGCATAGGTGCCGTCCGGGTTCTTGTCATACTGAACTCCGAGTTCCTCGTGCCATTTGAGTATGGAAGGTGCGTCTTTTACAAGAGCTTCCACGAGTTCGGGTTTGTTGGCGAAATGCCCTCCGCCCATAACATCCAGATAGTGTCTCATCGGGTCATCATCGCCCTTATCCGCGGCCTGTATCCCTCCCTGTGCCATCATGGAGTTCGCATCCCCGTGCCTGAGTTTGGTTACCATCAGCATATCTTCGGGGGGAATCCCGTTGTTGTTTGCCCATAGAGCCGCTACGGTTCCGCCTCCGCCTCCGCCTATTATAAGGACATCAACATCATAATCTACGGTCTTGAGGTCTATGTCCTTAGGAGAGATGAGAGGATATGCCTCCAGCAGGTCAACCACTTCGTGGGGGGCTATGTCTCCCTTGTTCGGACCGAGTTTCACAGCCCTTTTTTTATTGGGCTTATAGTCGGGATGGTATTTGCTCAGAACCTCTTCCCTCTCCTCCATGCTCATTCCTTCGAAGGATTTTTTCATCCTCTCGGCCCTTGTTTTCTCCACTTTCTTGATGGACTCGCGCATTTCCTCAGTGTATCCGCCTATGAGCTTCATTCCCCGTTCACCTCCCCTCTCGGAAGCTTCTGAAGGTCCCTTTCAACATATGTTTTTTCAAGCTCCTTTCTGTTCATGCTTTTCAACCTCTCTATCTCTTTATCGAATTTTCCTTCCTCTATCTCCTCTATTCTTCGGAGGAGGTGCTCAGGTGTCTTCGAGTAGTATTTTCCGTAGACTCTCCTAGCAAGCTGTGCCACATGATAGTGTGTAATCTCCGCCGGACATCTCGCTGTACACAGACCGCACTGTATGCAGTCAAAAGACATCGCAGATACTTCCTTGTAGTCTCCTCTTATGGCTGCTTGAATATAGTACATCACATCCAGGTCCTGCGGGCATGATTTCGTGCATGTGTTGCACGAAACGCACCTGTTTATTTCGGGGTAGTATTCCGACAGGATATTTTTTTCCGGGTTTATTTTGTTTATGTCGTATTCGTTCCTGTTCGCAGGTACGAAAGGCAGCTGAGCGAGATACATCCCGTCCTCTGCTGTTGTCTGGCACGCGAGTGCGGTGCGAAACTTGTATTCTCCTTTCTTTCGGTACACAGTTGCACAGGCTCCACAGAAGCCTGCCCTGCATCCCGAGCCTCTTATGAACCTGTAGCCGGAGTACTCCATGGCCTTCATTATCGTAAGGCCGAAAGGCACCCTGTATGCTTTTCCCATTATGTATACGGTTATCATCTTTTCTTCATTTTTTTTCGCCATCTTTAACCCTCCAGAAGTTTGCGCTCTCTTAAAAGAGGCCGCGCATCTATATGGTTTCCGTCGAGGCCGGCTCTGTCTTCCATACCCATAGCCATGGCCATTATCTGCGTGAAATAGAGAACCGGCATGTGCTGGAAATCGGGATGAATCTTCTTCGTGAGTTCCTGACGGTCATCGAGATTGAAAGCGCAGAGCGGACAGCTCGTAATCATCATATCCGCCCCGTTATCTCTTGCTCCGTTTATTATTTTATATGCTCTCTCTGCAACAAGCTCCTTGTTTCCGCCAACCGTATGGTAACTACCACAGCACAGACTCTTATAAGGATTGTCAACGACCTCTCCGCCCAGAGCTTCTATGAATCTTTCCATTATGCTCGGGGCTTCCGGGTCATCTATTCCGATTCCTCTTGGTCTCAGCAGAGTACATCCGTAGTACGCCGATATCTTGAGACCTTTCAGCGGCTTCTTCACTCTTCTCGTTAAAGAGTCAAAGCCTATTTCGTCGAGTATCTCCAGAAAATGCTTCACTTCCACATTACCCTCGTAATCCTCTTCCGTGTCCATGAAATCGTTTATGGTTTTTAGCATGTCAGCATCTTCTTTCACCCTCTTAGCCGACCTTTTCAGAACATTGAAGCACATGGAACAGAACACGACAAGCCTGTATTCGTTGTCGACCATTCCTTTCTCGTTCATCTCCTGTACTCTGACAAGATTCCTTATCGGTGCCACATGATGCATCATATCATCTGCGGTAAGGGAGGCTACCGCACCGCAGCAATTCCACTTTTGAATCTCCACGAGTTCTATGTCCATTGCCTCTGCAGAGGCTATGGCGGAGGTCTCAAAGTGTTTTGCGGCCTGTTTCAGTGTGCACCCCGGATAATATGGAAATTTTTTCATTTCATTACCCCGTATATTTTCTCATCGAACTCACCAGAGCTATTGTCGGCAGGTCTTCGACCTCACTTTCATCCATCCTGTTTATGTCCAGATAGTCCGTATTCTTTCTCAGATTTATCTGTCTCAATGCCTCGGTTACCTTGGCAAGGTCTATTCCTCTCGGACATCTTACGGTGCATGTGAAACACGAAGCACAGAACCATATGGCTTTTGTTTCAAGCACACCCTCATCCCCGATCTGAACAAGCCTCATGATATTCGACGGAGAAACATCCATATCCTCTGCCATCGGGCAGCTTGTTGTGCATATCCCACATTGCTCGCAGAGCGTTATAACCTCTCCGCTTATTTCCTCCACCTTTTTCAGGAAATCTTTGCTCTTTTCGGATATCTGAATCACTTCTGTCATGCCATCCCCCCGAGCTTCTTTCTCTTTTCTTCAGGCACATTACCCATATCCTCCGCCATCCTCGAGAGTTTTTTGGTGAGGTTAGCAAATCTGGTATACATTACGGTTACGAACGGAGAATACTGCATCCTTTCCGCCTCTATTCCCGCCTCTTCGAGCGCTCTCTTTACCTCTTCCACATTTCTTTTTATAACCTTATTTGTCATGGGATACGGGGAAACGGCAGGCTCGCATTCTCCCATGAAAACGGCATCGGCACCCAGTTCGAATGCTCTGAGAAGCATCTTCGGAGTGACCCTGCTGCTTGAAGGCACTCTTATTATATAAACATCTGATGGATATCTGATTTTGGATGTTCCGACCCCATCCGCAAGCGTGTATGTGCACATATCGTCCGCAAACAGAAGCATCCTTGTCTCACCCTGCTTCTTGTCCTTTAAAGCGGCCTCTATCTCCGCTATTATCTCCTGATTCGTAAAGACTTTCAGGTCTATCGCATCCTTCGGACAGGAAGAAACGCAGGAGCCGCAGCCCTTGCATACGGCGCTGTTAATCTCTGCCAGAGTTCCGGCCATCTTTATGGCATCCACAGGGCATGCTTCCACGCATTCCCCGCATCCGTCGCAGAGTTCTTCATGAATGAAGGCCTTTATCGGACTCATCTCATATTCTCCCTTATTCATCATTCTCATGGCCCTTGCCGCTGCGCCGCTTGCCTGTGCAACGCTGTCCGGGATATCCTTAGGACCCTGAGCTGTCCCTGCCACGAATATCCCTTCTATAGGCGTATCCACAGGCCTGAACTTGGGATGAGCTTCCTTTATGAAACCGTCCGAGCTCATAGGGAGTTTAAGCATCTCGGAAATTTTCTTGGTCCCCTCACTCGGCACAAGACCCACAGAGAGAACGGCGATATCGAACTCCTTATCGATTATCTTTCTGGTGAGTGTGTCCTCAACCCTTACGATTACCTTCTTGTTTTTCGAATTTTCCATCAGTTCTCCCGGTCTGCCCCTTATGAATTTTATACCGAGTTCCTGTGCTGTCCTGTAATACTCTTCGAATCCTTTTCCATAGGCCCTAAGGTCTGTATAGAAAATGTATATGTCTCTGGAAGGATCCATTCTTTTTAGCAGAGAAGCGAGTTTCGTGGCATACATGCAGCATATCCTCGAGCAGTAAAGGTTTCCGACCTGAGCATCCCTGGAGCCCACGCACTGTATGAAGGCTATGTCCTTTCCGAGGGGTCTTATCGAGCGCCCTTCGGACATTTCCACTATCATCCTCTCCAGTTCCAGGCCGGTTATGACATTTTCATACCTCCCATAGCCATACTGGGGCTTCAGTTTGGCATCAAATGTCTCAAAACCCGTGGCAACGATGATAGTATCAACTTTTATGTTAACATATTCGGGTTTCTGCTCGTAGTTTATGGCACCTACATCGCAAACCTCGACGCACTTACCACATCTCAGAGGTTCAAGACCGAGACATGCATTTTCATCGAGAACATATGAATGAGGTACAGCTATTGATGAAGGAAGATAAATGGCCTTCCTCAGAGTCATGCCGAGGTTATTCTCGTCCGGAAGGAGTACGGGGCAAACTTCTGAACATTTGTTGCACGCCGTACAGGATTTTTCATCCACATACTTCGGCTTTTTCTTTATTCGGACCCTGAAATCCCCGACAGTCCCGTCTATGGATTCTATCTCGGAATATGTCATCAGGTGTATGTTCGGATGCTCTGCGACATCCGCCATCTTAGGTGAAAGTATACAGGAGGCGCAGTCCTCTGTAGGGAAGGTTCTGGAAAGCTGTGCCATATGCCCCCCTATCATTGGTTTCTCCTCCACGAGATATACATTGAAGCCTGCATCTCCGAGGTCTAGAGATGCCTGAATTCCTGCGATTCCCGCACCCACAACCAGAACATTCTTTCCTATAGGGAGCCTCGGAGGAGTTGCAGGCGAAGCTTTTCTTATCTTTTCCACTGCCATCTCAGTAAGAATCTTCGCCTTTTCAGTGGCCTTTTCAGGTTCCGTATAATGGGGCCATGCGCTCTGCTCCCTGATGTTTGCCATTTCGACCATGTACGGATTCAGGCCTGCCTTTTTCAGGGCTTTCTTGAATGTTTCTCCCTGAAACTGGGGCGAACAGGCGGAGACGACAACCCTGTCGAGGCCGTATTCGTGTATGTCGTCGATTATGGCTTTCTGCCCTTCCTCCGAACACATATGAGATATGCTGCGGACAACAGTAACCTCAGGCAGTTTTTCAGCGAATTTTGCGACATCTTCGACATCAACGACATCGGATATATTGCCACCGCAGTGGCACACATAAACTCCTATCTTGGGCATGTTCAACCCTCTTCATAGTTATATCCCATTTCAAAAGCCTTTTCGTTGAGCTCTTTCACCTTTGCGGGAACCATCTCCAGCACGGACTTTTTCGCACTTTTCTTGCTCACAATACCCGTGACTTTGGTTATGAACCCGACCATCACTATGTTCCCTACGATCCTGTTTCCAAGCTCTTCCGCAATCTTTGTCGCGGGTATCGAGTGAAATTCACCTACATCCTTGATATCTTTTTCGTCAAATTTCACCAAATCCCTTTCCACTATGAGAAGTCCGCCCTTTTTCAGCTTCGGAAAATATGTGGTAAACGCTTCCTGAGACATAATCACCATTATGTCCGGGTTCAGAGGGTAGGGATAATCCACCTTCACATCATCCACCACAACTCCCGAAGACGATGCCCCGCCCCTTGCCTCCGGACCATAGGCTTGCGTGAAAACCGCTTGTTTTTCGTCATAAAGGCTCAGAGCCCTTGCTATGACAAGCCCTGCGAGAATTACGCCCTGACCTCCAAAACCGCCTATCTGAAGCTCGGTTCGGGTCATCTTTCCTCACCTCTTCCGGATATTATCTTGGACAGCATCTCCAGATGCCTCCTGTGCTCCAGAATCCATTCTGTCCTTTCTGCCTGTGATGTATGGAGGAACTCTGTCTTCGTAAGCTCCCAGAGCTTGTCCTCAAATGTAGGCTCTTCTGGCTCGTCTAAGAACTCCCCAACTATGAAGGGCTTTCCGGGTTCTATGACACCTTCCAATGGATTTATATGATTTTTCACTACAGCATATTTCTGGAAATATTTGAGGGTGTCAGCAGGGTCCTTCATGCGGTTTCTTCTTCCATACGCAGTCGGGCACTGAGATAGAACCTCCACAAAGGAGAATCCCCTCTTTTTCAGGGCTTTCTCTATGGATTTCTCAAGCCTTCTCACATGCAGAGATGTCCATCTTGCGACATAACTGGCACCGCTCACGGATATAAGCCCCGCAAGATTGAACGGGCTCTCCACATTTCCATAGGGGGATGTGGTGGTTATTCCGCTTTCAGGTGTTGTGGGAGCCAACTGCCCTCCTGTCATACCGTATGTGAAGTTGTTAATCCCTATAACGGTTATGTCCGCATTCCTTCTGGCGGCATGTATTATATGATTCCCGCCTATGGAGAAAAGGTCTCCGTCTCCGCTGAAAACGCTTACGTTCAGCTCCGGTCTGGCGGCTTTCAATCCGACAGCAAAAGGTATGGCTCTCCCGTGTGTCGTATGGAACGAATCCATTCTCACGTATCCGGCGGCTCTGCCGGTGCATCCTATTCCGGAGACCATAACAGTCTTTTTAGGGTCCAGCCCCACATTTTTCATAGCCCTGAGATATGCCCCCAGAACGGTTCCTATCCCGCAGCCCGGGCACCACACATGGGGCAGTCTCTCGGTTCTGAGGTATTCATCGAGAGGATGGGTGTTCACATCTATGATGCTCATTTCACCGCCTCCTCTATTGCTTTGAGTATTTCCTCGGGTCTGTGAGGCTCTCCCCCCATCTTTCCTACAAATACGGCATCTCTTCTTATTGCCCTCTCGACCTCCACTAGTGCCTGACCGTTGTTTACCTCCGCAACAACGAAGTGCGGGATGTCTTCTGCAAGCTTTCTGAGCTTTTTCGTCGGGAAAGGCCAAATAACCTTCAGTCTGAGCAATCCGGCCTTTATCCCCTTTTCTCT
>WALJ01000161.1 GCA_015522885.1 Thermoplasmata archaeon | reverse complement strand
GTCGATGGTGGTGGAGATAGAGGCCAGTTATTATGACATATGGTGGGATTACACAGCAAGAACGACGAAAACCATTACAGTAATACCGCCGCCGCTTCCGGAGGTGAAACTCGGCATGGAGATACGGCCCGGATACAGCTTCACAATAGAGGAGAACAACACGCTTCCGATAGAGGTGAAGGTATTTGACAGGAAGTCGGGGGAATACTATGGGGAATACAATAACTCCACGGGTAGAGGTGTGATGCTGGATTGCTCGGCATTTCCCGAGAATGCGGACATCGGAATCCGCTATGATAACGGCACGTGGTATGTGAATTTCACGGGCCATGCAATTCTCAATATCACGGTTTACGACATACATCTGGATGCCGTCCTGTACGAGTACAACGGGCCCTATGCCACAAGTTTCACAAATATAAGTGCGGTGGTTCTTAAAGCACCGGCTCCTTATCAGAGTGAAAATCCGCCGGCTCCCGCATCCGGAGAGATACCGGAGGAATACATCTTTGCGGGTGTCGGGCTGCTTGCAGCGGCCGCCGTTGCCCTCCTGCTCCTTTTCAGGAAGAAGCATGGAAAGCATTTTTAATCTCCTCTTTATTCCCTTGGCGTGGCAAGAATGAGAAGGCGGGGTTTCGGGCCGCGAGCTCCGCCGAAATCACAGGAAAGAGGGCTCGTCGAGAGAGCCAGAGCATTGAAGAAGGACTACTCCCCATTGATTCCGGAGTGTGTCGGAGAATGCGATTCTTCGTTGTTCAACAAGATAGAGCGCTCTCTGTCCATAGTTCAAAGGTTTGCCGATGACCCCAAGAGGCTGTCGAAGTTCGCATCTCACGGCGAACTGATCGCGAGAGGATATGCTGCCATGCTGGTGATAGCGAACGACGGCAAGGTTCCCTACACCGCAGCGACACACACGCCTTTCGGGGAAGCCATATATGCAGTCAGGGGAAAGATGCCGAAAGAAGTTCTCATAGGCACCCAGCACTATGACGACAAGCGCCTGCTCCTGCTGGCATACATGTACCTCACAATGAAGAAGAGGCTCTATTTCTATGCCACGAAGAGCGCTCTTTACTGCACCGGCAGGGTTCCCGAGCCTCCGGAAGAGTATGTGAAGGAGGCTCTTCGTAGGATTCCTTACAAGCTGTCCAGAGAAGGAAAGAAGCTGATGTGCAAGCACCTGAAAGAGGGGGAATCCGCACCCTATCTCCGAATATTCTGGAAATCGCAGGAAATCGAGATAAGTGTATGCGAGCAGTGCCTCTCCAAAGATGCGAACCTGTTCAGCAAGCTGACCGAGGGCATGGGTGCCAGAAATCCCACCTCCGATTTCGAAATAGATGCCGTGGTTGACCTCGAAGCGGTCTCTGATGAGGAGAACTGCCCGAAACCCGAGAAAAAAGGGATGAAAAAGCTGATGGACAGATATGTTCACGGGAAACTGTCGGACCTTGATTTCATGGAGAATGCCATTTCCTCCGGAAAAAAAGGCTACGGAGGCGAAGGCAGGTACCTGATAATCGGCAGAAGGTGCTACGGAGAGGATGAAAAAGCATTCGTCGGGGCTCTCAATCCGGGGAAATACGCAAAAGTGGTAGAAGAGTTCGTGAAGCGCAGGGACGGGGCGATAATCATAGAAAGCCCGTCGGTGAACAAGCTTCTGGACTACGGGTGGGATAAATGGGGAAAGGATGCTCTGGAAGGAATACTCGGAAACGAGGCGAGAGCCGAACTTGTATGGAAGGAGCGTAAAAAATCGGGAAAAACTCCTCTCGAGGTTGTCGATGACGCACTCTCCATGCTGAAGGCGGACCGGATACTTCAAAGACTTCCGGAATACGAAAAGCTCCCGAAGACTGCAGAGTTCTGCGACTCCATAGCCCGCTCATACAAAATAGGCGGAAAGGATGCCGCCGCGAAGAGCATAGACTCGTGGAAATCCAAGGACGAGCATCTGAAGGCCATAGCTTATGCATTCCTTTCCGCAACCGGTATGGACAAGGGAAGGGAATGGCAGTACAACAAGGTGGAAAGAGAGCTTGGAAAATCCCTGAAAGACAGGGCTGAAAGGCTGCTTAAATCCGAAGGGGACGAGTACCATGATGCCCTGCTGGAACTTCTCAAATACGCAGGTGTCAACGAAAAGGCGGTGAAGAAATGAAACTGGAAGAAAGTCTGAGAAACGCCCCTATCGTGAAGAAAGGGGACTACAACTATGTCATACATCCGATAACGGATGGTATACCGTACATTGAACCGGAGCTTCTGGAAGAGGTCGTCGACAGAATGCTTGAGATTGGCGATTTCAATGTGGACAGGATAGTCACCGCGGAGGCGATGGGAATACCGATAGCCTCTCTTTTGTCGATAAAGACGGGCATACCTTTCACGATAATAAGAAAGCGCTCCTATGGTCTCAAGGGTGAGATATCCGTGGAACAGGTTACCGGGTACTCGAAGTCCAATCTGTTCATAAACGGCATAGAACCGGACAGCCATGTCCTCTTTGTGGATGATGTCCTCAGCACCGGTGGGACACTCATTGCGGTGGTGCAGGCTCTTAGGGAGACCGGAGCTCACCTAAAAGAAGTGATAATAGCAGTGGACAAGAGCGAGAACAGAGGAGCAATAGAAGCGGTAACAGGCGCCCCGATAAAGGTCCTGTGCAGGATAAAAGCATATGAGGACAGGGTTGAGATACTTGAATCGAATCCCTGAGGAAAGCCTTTAAACCAGATGGCGATAGCGGCTTATGAGCGAATCTGGAATACCCCCGCACAAGCACTGCCCTGTCTGCGGTATGTCCATGCCCCCGGATCAGGACTTCTGTTCCAAGAAATGCGAGGAAAAATGGGAGCAAATGCTGAGGCAGAGAAAGAAGATAATGTATGTTACGAGAGCCATGGTCGCGGTGACTGTTGCCATAATCATAATAGCGATGCTTATGAGATGATGAAATGATATGCGTCGGAGGAACATTTGAGTACCTGCACAGGGGTCACAAAGCCCTCCTCGAGAGAGCTTTCTCTCTGGGAAAACC
>WALJ01000160.1 GCA_015522885.1 Thermoplasmata archaeon | reverse complement strand
CCTGTAGGCAGACCATATATCGGCCTTACTGACTATTTCCATGGGCGAATGCATCGAAAGAAGGCCGGGTCCGGCATCCACGACATTCATGTTTCTCTCCGCCATGAACTTTGCGATGGTACCGCCTCCGCCTTCATCGACCTTTCCCAGCTCTCCGGACTGCCAGAACACGCCGTTATCGTCGAAAAGCTTGATTATCTTCCCTATGAACTCGGCATGCGCATCGTTGCTGGAATACTTTCCGCCCGAGCCGGTGTATTTCGTAATGACCAGACCATGGGATGCTCTTGCCGCATTTAACGGTTCGTGCACCTGCTTGAAGCTGGGGTCCATGACCGCATCCACATCCGCGGACAGCACATCCGTATTCGTCATCGCCTGATACAGGTCCTTGGGCGTGAAATTGCCGTGCCTCAGGGCTATCAGCTGGCTGTACAGGTACTCTATGAACATGGATTTGGAACCCGTGTTCGTGTCGCTGCCTATCTCTTCCTTGTCCATCAGCAGGGCGATTCCGGTCTTCTCCGGGTTCTCCGTCTCGAGTATGGCCATGAGCGTCGTATAACTGCATACCCTGTCATCCTGTCCGTATGCCGCAACGAGACCTCTGTCGAGGCCCACATCCCTGGGTTTATGTGCCGGAACTATCTCGAGGTCCGCCCTTATGAGGTCCTCTTCTATTATCCCGTACTTGTCGTTGAGCATCTTCAGTATGTTCAGTTTTATCTGCTCCCCTTCCTCGTCCTTCTTCAGAGGTATGCTTCCCAGGAGAAGGTTCATCTCCTCGCCCTCTATTCCCTGGAATATCTTCCTCTCGCCCTGAACTTTCCTTGCGAGATGCGGAAGCAGGTCGGGAAGTATGAGAACCGGGTCCTTATCGTCCTCGCCTATCACGATGTCCACGGTCTTTCCGTTCGACATAGAGACGGTTCCGTGGAGTGCCAGAGGCACGTTCATCCACTGGTACTTCTTTATCCCTCCGTAGTAGTGGGTCTTGAGGAGCGCAAAGAAGGTCTCCTTGTCTTCATAGAGCGGATGTGGCTTCAGGTCTATTCTGGGAGCATCTATGTGTGCAACCACAAGGTTCGCACCATCCAGAACATCCTTTTTACCGAGAACTATGAGGGCCATGGATTTGTTCCTGTTTATGACATATATTCTCTCCCCCGCCTTTCCTTTTGCCTTCTCTATCGGAACAAAACCTGCTTTTTCGGCCATTTCTCTCGCTTTTTTAACGAATTCCCTCTCTGTCTTGACCTCGCCCACGAACTTCTTGTATTTCTCGGAAAAGCCGAAAATCTCCTTTTTTCCCTTGGAATCGACCGCATTCCAGATGAGCTTCGGTTTGTAAACCAGTTTTTCCTGCAGTTCGTCCTTCTTTTTCTTTGCCATGAGAATCAGCTTGTATCCCGATATGCCACATACTTTAAGACACTTTCGCCTGAATGCAACCGTTCATGTCGATGACAAAAAGAACTCATACGGTTTCAGAGCTAAACATCTCAGGCGCAGATTCATAGAACTTGATGACAACAGATTAACGAAAACTTCGGTATCTGTAATCGGCAGTCTTTGAGGTTTACCGATCTTTTCAATCAAAGACTCCGGTGAATCGGAGATACCGCAAATTAGCTCAATACAAAAATACATTAATAGGTATTGCTACTGCAGCTCGTGATGAAAAAAGAGAGCGCTTACAGAAATCTCGCGTACGCCGCCCTCCTCTCTTCATTCGTAATAGCGGTGCTCAACATAGTGCTCGTCTTCGGCTTTGCAAGAGGGCACGAGGTTGAGGCGCTGAGATATGCCCTCTATGCAATAATGGCCTCATTTCCGATAGTTGTGGTCGGGAGTGCGATTTCGAGGTCAATATCGCACAAAAAAGGGAAGAAATACTTCCTTATCCCCAGAAAAGAGGGAGATAAAGGTCTGCTTAGGATAAGAAGGAATGAAATCATAATAGCGGACAGCTCCCCCCATCCTCTTTACTTTCTAAAACTGGGTATAGCTCTGGGCTCTGTCACATTCCTGTTCATTTTCCTGTCTCTGTCGTATGAGACAGCCCCCGGTCTTGAAGTCAGCTCATGGTGGTGGGAACTGCTTTTTGTCTCGGGGATTCTTGTCTTCATATCCTACATCCTGAGCGTTGAGATGTTTCCCCGCCGTTCGCATATGAACTCTTTCGCACATGCATGGTCACTGGTATATGCGTTCTGGTGGGGAATAAGTGCGGCAGGGGTCATGAAGATTCAGGTGGAAATGGCATACCCGCGGGCATTCTGGGAAAAGTTCCTCGGACTCCCTTCCATAGCCATGATAATGTTCGCTGTAATTCTCTTTCTTATAAGCGGAATGCTCTGGCGCATAGATTCCTATTTGTCAAAAAGGGAGACCGGACCGATAGGCACCATATCGATAACTCTTATGGCCGCAGGAATAGCTGCCCTGTTTCCTCCTCTCTGGTTCCTATTTTCGAGGCCGGTCAGAAATATCTTTTTCCTCGCCTCGGTATTTCTCACCCTGATATTCTGGCTTCTTCTCTCTCTTTTCCTGTATTACAAGGGAGGCATGGAGTTCATATTTACGAACCGAAGGATAATCTCTATAAAGGATTTCTTCGGAAGAGATATAAAAGAGCATCCCTATGATTCCATTATCTCTGTCGAGACGGTTCAGGGGATACTGGGCGAGCGCTTCAACTTCGGCGACCTGAAATTCACGGTAAGGCGGGGAAAGATGGAGGTTGGTTTCACTGTTCATGGTGTGAAGAATCCCGCTCTGATAAAAAATACGGTTCTTGCCCTCTCTTCCAGACAGCAGAGAAAAAAGAAAAGGGTAGTGAGGAAGGTGGAGACCCTGGAAAGAGAGTACCATCTTGAACCGTACTGAGTTGTAATAGGACAGGAAAACTGTAAAAAAAGACAAAAGATTAATAAAGGGTAGCGAAATAGCAAGATATGGTGGTAACATGAGGGGACAAAGAGATATCTGGAAAACACTGGGTTACACGGCCTTGCTTGCAGCAATTTTCATATCGATAGTAAATATTGCAGTAGCCTGTTCGAGAACAGAAGAGATGAAGAAATCTGTGCTGGGATACGGACTATACGGAATGCTTGCATCCCTACCCATGGTCATGATTTCCGAAAAGTTGGGGAGATTCTTTTCTTCGGCCGGAACTCGGAAAATAAAAAGCGATAAGGGGAGTAAAGAAGACGGCTCCGAACTGAAGTTCGGGGAATTCCTGCTCATCGACGAAAGACCGTCCGTGCTGTATTTCGCAGGGGCACTTCTTGGTCTTCTGTTATCGGGCATTGTTGTTGCATTTCTTCTCTTTTCAAATGGGTACATCTTTAATGTGGATGCGCTCGCAGCATCCTTCATACTCATTGAAGCCTCATACATTCTTTCGAAAAACCCTGTAAAGGAGAATCCGTATTTGAGAAAAGTGTGGAAGATATGGGCTCTTTCCTCTGCTCTATGGTGGGGCATGGCTCTTATACACATCTTGAAGGTTCGTGTGGAACAGACTTATCCTACACAGTTCTGGGAGAAGTTTATGGGTATTCCCCCCATATCTATGATATTATTTGCTTTTATATTATTTCTGTTCAGCAGCATATTCTGGCATACGGACTCTTACCTGTCTCTGAACCGCGGGCCAGTGAGTGCATTATCGATAGTCTTCATGGCTGCGGGTATTGCCGCTATATTCCCTCCTCTGTGGATTGTATTCTCTACCGGTAGCATATACATTTTAATCGGTATCTTTATAGTTGTGGACCTCCTTTTAACGGCATTGCTTCTCAGCTTCTCGTTTTATCGAGGGGGTATGGGATTCATGCTTACAAACAGAAGAATAATGCTTTCAAAGAACTTTCTGGTGCGGGAATTAAAAGAGTATTTGTATGACTCTATACTCTCGGTAGATGTGAATCAGGGATTTGTGGGCAAACATTTCGACTTCGGAGATTTGAAATTCACGGTTAAAAGAGAAGATACAAAAATAAATTTCACTTTATATGGGGTAAAAAACCCGATGCTGGTGCGAAACACAGTCCTTGCCATGTCTTCGAAAGAGAATGATGTGTTGGACGAGTACGAGAAAAAACCTTTGACCTCTGGCATCGATTCTACCGGTTATTATGTCTCCGGGGCAAAGAAGAGATACCATATCAAAGCTTATTAGAATCCACCACTATTTCAGCCCCGATCCCCCCTCTTTTAGCGGCTCTGAGGTCTATTTTCAGCCATTTCGGTGATATTTTATCTCTTATATCTTCGAATATTTTCATAGCCAGATGCTCGTAGAATATTCCTATATTGCGATAGGCCGTAAGATAAAGTTTCAGGCTCTTTAATTCCATAAGCAGTTTATCCGGGATGTATTCTATCTCCAGATGATAGAAATCAGGCAATCCTGTTTTCGGGCAGAGCGCTGTGAGCTCATCGGTATAATACTTCACGATCTCATCGCTTCCCGAATAGACATACCTCACGGTCTCTATCTCTGGCTTTATTTCCAGTTCAGGTATTTGATCCTGCTTTCCTTTGTATCCGGAGACATCTCTTTCTTCGTCCATAGCGCCCCATAGGAAGGGGTTAATAATACTTTTCAACGCAGAGTTGGTGTGTGCGGTCCAGAAAAGATTTTCTATCTGTTCGCAGTCTGTTCAAGTGATAGCCCTCAACACCCAAAAACACAAAAAGAGCTGTGCGGTGAGAAGATGATGCTCTCTATGGAACAAATAGCTCATTCATGCAGCTTCGCAGCGTTGGTGTCCTTTTTTCAATCACTGTGCTTCAATTCCAGTTCCATGAAATCATCCGGTACAATCGTGCCTTCAAAGAGCTCTTTTGCCTGAGACAGAATTTTCGACCCGCTCTCATATCTCGGGCTCGTATGAACGAGGGCAAGTCGGGAAACGCCTGCGCTCCTCGCTATTTCGGCAGCATCTTTTGCAGTTGAATGCCCGTACTTTCGCGCTTTTTCTTTCATTTCCTCGTCCATGGTCGCTTCATGTATCAGCAGGTCAGCGCTCTCCGCCGCCTTGGCTATGGACTCACATGGAGCGGTGTCTCCGGAATAAACGATTTTCAGTCCCTTTCTCGGTGGGCCCAGAACCATATCCGGGGTGAATGTCTTTCCGTTCACCTCCACGCTCTCACCTCTCTGAAGCTTTCCGAAAAGCGGGCCTTCGGGAATTCCGAGCTGCAGAGCTTTCGGTTTGTCAAACCTCCCCGGCCTTTCGTCCTCCTGAAATGTATATCCGTAGGCAGGGACATTATGGCATGCCTTGACAGGTATCACCGAGTATCCTTTTCCCCGCACGACATCCTCGGTTCCCAAATCGT
>WALJ01000159.1 GCA_015522885.1 Thermoplasmata archaeon | reverse complement strand
GTTCACACTCATACGATCACTAAGTACACCTTTCGCCCGAGATACTCCTTGGGGCAGTCAACTTTCGCACTATTCCCGAATTTTGTCACCTTGCGCTCTATTACCGCATAGATGCCATCAATCTCGAAATGCGTCCGCAGGGATACCGGCACTTTCTTCATGGGATATCCATAGGATATCCATAGTATATAAACCTTTCGCTCGCCTCTGTTACTGCCCTAAAAGCCCTTAATTCACCCGAAAATCAGAGATTCAGATCATCGGAATGCCTTTCGGAGATACTGTGGGGATTATTGATAGGTCAAATACCGAATTTTTCTTTTATCTTTCTGTAGAAATCCTGGCCGAACCGCACGAACTTTGCTTTTTCCTCGGATATCGAGATGACGAGAGAATCTTTCGGAGTCATCTTCACGTTATACTGGCCATCCAAGACTACCGTGCAGTTCTTTCTCGGTTCATAGAGCTTTATCTCTATCCTGCTTTCGGAGGAAATGACCATCGGCCTTGCGGAGAGCTTGAAAGGAGCTATCGGGACTATGACGAAGGCGCTCAATCCCGGAACTAGGATAGGGGAACCGACGCTCATGGCATAGCAGGTCGAACCGGTGGGTGTCGCGACGATTATACCGTCCGCCCTGACGCTGTCCACGAGCTCGTCGTCTATGAATATCTGGAAATGCCTTATTTTGGCTATCTGGGATGTATGGATTACCACCTCGTTCGTGGAATCGAACAGTCTCTCGCCGTTCATTACGGTTTTCAGCTTTATCCTCTCGTCTATAATATAATCTTTCTGAACTATTCTCTCAAGCGCATAGAACATCTCGTCAGGGGACACTTCCGTAAGAAAACCGAGTGAGCCGGTGTTGACCGCAAAAACCGGGGCCTTCGTATGCTGTAAGGCTCTCAGCACCGTGCCGTCCCCGCCTATTGCTATGATGATGTCCGCCCGCATATTATCTACATCAGTCCCTTTTCTTCCTATTTTTTTGGCAATCTCCGGCTCAAGCAATACCTCATGCTCCGGCTCCAGAAACTTGACTGTCTGATTGACCAGTTCCATAACCTCTTTCGAGGAGCTTCTCGCACTTATCCCGAATTTCATTCCAAGACCTCCAGTACGGCAGGGTCTCCAACTGCGATGACAGATTCCCTCTTCCTTACATCGAAGTCCATATCCAGAGGAAGCAGGTCGGCATTATAAACTTCTCCCCCGGCCTCCCTCAATATGAGAGCGCTCCCCGCTATATCCACAATTCTGAGCCCCCCGTCCTTTGCTTTATAATAATAAAGGTCAAGGGAACCCGAGGCAACGGCCGCAATCTCGAGAGCGGCGGAGCCCATGGACCTCACTCTTTTTGGAATTCGGGCTATTCTATAAGCCTCGTCGTGAGCTCTCCTTCCGAGCATGACCGAGAAAACGGAGTCATCAGGAGAAAATTTTCTCGCTCTCATCCTCTTTCCATTCCTGTATGCTCCCTTTCCTTTCTCCGCCCTGAATTCATCCCCCACGGCCAGATTCCTCACAAGTGCCAAGGAGGCGTCAGCCGTGGAGATCTCCGCTATCGCAAGTGATACCGAATAGAAAGGCATGCTTCTTATCGCATTGTATGTCCCGTCTATCGGGTCCATTATCAGCGTCCTTTCACTTCCGAAATCCAGAAATCCGCATTCCTCGCTCACAACATTTACCGGATTTCCCTTTCTTTCCAGAACCGCCAGCGCGGCATTCTCCGCAATTTTGTCTATTCCGTGTGTCTTCGTTCCGTCGGCTCCCATGCCCTCGTCGGAGTCCCAGAGCGCTCTCTCAGAGCTTTTCACGGCATTTTCAACTGCATCTGCAATCTCCTCGAGGAGCCGCATCATGAGACCGTATTTAATGCTCATATTATAGATTTTGCTTGCCAGCCATCGAAATCACATACACGGAGGTCAGGCCTGTTTTTCTACAAATTTTTTGATAAATGGGTCATAAAACCCCAGAATTCTCGAGAAAAACATAAACAACCGATTCCTGAAAAGAAGCAACAGACCCGAGACAATCAGAGCGATGACAAAACTTCCCAGAATATCAAAGGGAAAATGAATGCCGCAGAATACTCTGGAAAAACCTACAAGCAGTGCCAGAATAAAGAATAAACCCCCTTCTCTGCGGTATTTTCCGAAAAAAAGAAGTGAAAACGAGGTAGCGAACATTACCGTGTCGTGGTCACTCGGAAAAGAGCTGTCCGGAGCGTGCCGGATGAGCGTGGTTCCGAGACCAAGTACGAATGGGCGCGGATGGTAGTAAACAGCACTTATTCCCATGGCCAACAGGAGGGAAAGGAGCGCGGCGAGAAATACGAACATGGATATTTTTCTATCCTCCTCGTTTCCCGACCTTCTGAACCACAGATATAAGAGGAAGATGAGTACGATAAACACGAGGTACTGTGCCGAAAAAATCATGGAAGTGTCGAGAATCGGGTTTTTACCGGCGAGTGCATTGATTTGCTTGAAAAGATAAATATTGACATTTTCTATCAGGGTCCATATAGACATACTCTCCCCCTTACCATTCTCGTATTTATACCTTCTTTGACCCCTGCAACCATATAGTGGAAAGAGGCAAAAATTCATATATTACGCTCCTAATCTCATGTAGAGTTGTAAGCTAAGAATCGCTCCATCCAAACCCTTATTTACCACCCGCAAATCCAATACCATGGTTCCTAAGGAGATATTCGAAGAGATGGAGCGCATCGGAAGGATGCTGGAATCGAGAGGGCTGATACTTTCGGCCAGAAGCGGCAACATGAGCGTGAGGGTCGGGGATAAGATATACATAAAGCGCTCTGGAGCCATGATGAGGAATGCAGGGATAGAGCTCACATATGACTGGGAAATCGCACCATAAGAGGAGGCAGATATTCCAGAAGAGTTTGAGGAGGGAATGTAGGTAGGCTATATTGAAAATTGACATAGAAAATTCCTTTGGTAATTTATTTACTTTTCATAAATGAAATTTCCAACAGCGGGAAGATGCAGAAAAGAAACACATGCTGGATATCTGCATACAGTCTTCGTATGGTTACTATAGAAACTCACCTATGCTGTACACAATCCATATTATAT
>WALJ01000158.1 GCA_015522885.1 Thermoplasmata archaeon | reverse complement strand
TGCAGTAGTACTGCTGATGTCCTGCTCTGTTCTTTCCCCTCTTCTTTCAGGTAGTAGAGTCGGAGACATAAGCTTCTAAACCAATGAAGTCTCCGACTAGAAGTCGCTGACCTGATAAAAAGCCGTTGACAGAAATCATAAGTTACCAAAGCCAGGTCGGCGACCATATTTGCACTTCGGGTTCTGACAGGTCATATCCGTATTGCTCCTTGGTCTGGCCATACACGGGGATAGCATTTCTCGTATATAAATTATGCGGTCTGTTTAAGGACAGTACCTAATATCCACCAGTACCACCACCATGTGCGCCTCTTGACCTCGTGGGAGCGGTCGATGTCCCACACTTCCGGGTTGTGCATGTAAGAATAGGCCATATCCGGCGAATATGAGGTGAATAACAAAGTTTCAGGTCATTCAATAAGAGGTGAAACAGAGAGACGAATTTTCCGCAGGCAATCGATAGCTTTTTATTCTATAAATTGATGGGGCAGACAAGCACCGAAAGGAGGCCATTACATGGTAGGCAGATTCCTTAAAAAAACAAAGAAGATGATTCCAATAAGAAGAGAGCATGACAGAGCGTCCGCAGGGGAATACATAGACCTTGCAGAGATGGAGTTTGCGGATGAAGCCGCAGCTCTAAGCGGAGCGAAGTCTGTCGTCAAGGTTGCCGAGATTTCAAGGTACGAAGACCTGTCCGAACTCACTTCCGAACTCTATAACGGAAACATATTGATACTGGACTTTACGATGATGGCGAACGATGACCTTGAACTCAAGAGGCTTATCGGCGAACTGAAGTCCGTTGCCAGAGACACCGGAGGAGATGTTGCCGGAGTGGCAAAGAACATCCTGATGGCGACGCCGGGCGGCATAAAGATAAGCAGGAAGAAGATAAGACCTGGATTCTAACCCGCTTTCCCAATCCATTTTTCAATCCGGAATGCTGTTGACCGAGAGATACTTTTGTGAATTTTTACAGAAACGCTTTTATCCTTCCTATGGGATGGGGGCGTGAAAAGTATGGATTCCAACATGCTTCTTACGGCGCTGGTGATTATCGGACTCCTCATGCTCCTTATCTCGATACTTCTGGCAAGAGCCATGGTAAAGAAAAGAAGGGAGATGCTCGAAAAAGGAGCGCTGTTGAACAGGAAACTGCTCAGGGAGGAACTGGAAAGCTCCATAAGCACCACAAAGACCCTCATGAAGATACTGGAGGAGAGGGGTGTCAATGTGAAAAAAGCGGAGATGCTTCTGGCTCAGGCGGAGATATCTCTGGAAGGGAGAGTTTATTCAAAGGCCGAAGAGCTTCTCAAAGAGGCAAAAGCGGAGGCACTGAAAGCCAATAAAGAGCATCAGGACGGTACTGACATACTCAGAGCGCCACCTGCCCTCGAGGAGAAAGAGAGCCCCAAGAAAGTCTTCCAGAAATTTCCGCCATATTACCTGCAGGCGAAGTTCGAGATGGAGAGAGCGGGCGAAGCTATCGAAGAGGCGGACAAAGAAGGCAGGGACACCGTACGGGCCAATGAGATATTCAGAATCGCCAAAATAAGATTCGACTCCGAAGAGTATGAAAAAGCCTTTTCAATGGCCATAAAAGCGAGGAAGAGCGCAGAGGGAGAGATTGTGGAGTACCTAAGGGTCGATGAGGTAGAGGTGGCAGAGGAAGAGACAAATGAGGGTAGCGCAATAGATGCTGACAGAGCCCGGGGGATTCGCTCTGCCGATGACATTGAAATGGAAGCTGGGAGAACCGTTAAAGCGGTCGAAGCACCCGAACCCATCTCGACTGAGAAGGAGGTGTGCCCGAACTGCGGTGCCCCAATTATGGAAGGGGACAGGTTCTGCAGAAAGTGCGGGGCCGAAATCATGCGCTGCCCGAACTGCGGCTCTGTTGTGCTTGAAGACGATGTTTTCTGCGGAAAATGCGGCTACAAACTGGTTGAAGAGGTCTTCGTCTGCCCGGAATGCGGTGCGGAGATCCCGGGAAATGCCATAATCTGTCCTAACTGCGGGGCGAGGTTCGAATGAAAGTGGCCATGGTAGTCGAATGGTTTGACATGAAAGCGGGAGGTGTGGCCGTACATGTGAAGCAGCTGACAGAGTTTCTGACCAAATATGGGGTGGAGGTTGAGATAATAACCAGCTCCCGGAAAGGGATGGATGCGGGAGTTCCTATCCACAGGATAAGCGGCCCGAAAGACCCTTTCTTCAGGCTGAATGTGTCGCCGTGGGCATCCAAAGAGATGCGCGAAATAATCGAGAAAGGGGATTTCGATGCGGTACACGCACACCATGCGTTCTCACGGACTCCGCTGAGCGCTCTCCACATAGCGAATGACCTTGGTATGAGGGCTATTCTGACCACGCACACTGTCTCTTTTATGCCTGATTACGAGTACCTGTGGAGCGCTCTCAGTTACAGCTATCCGGTTTATCGAATAATGCTCTCGAAAGCGGACAGAATAATAGCTGTCAGCTCTGCGGCGGAGCGTTTCATATCCTATTTCACCGATGTACCGACGACCATAATATCCAACGGCGTGGACACCTCGGCATTCAGAAACCTTCCGAAAGAGGAAGCGAAGAAACGCATGGGTTTTGACCCCGCACCCTCTTTTTTATATGTGGGCAGGCTGGTCAGCAAGAAAGGTCTGTTCACACTATTGCTGGCGTTCAGGTCGGTTAAAAAGGAGATTCGGGATGCAAGGCTGCGGATTGCCGGAAAAGGAAAGCTCAAACCTGTTCTCAAATCCATGACAAAAGCGATGGGAATCGGTGAAAGCGTTGAGTTCCTCGGATATGTGCCGGACAATAAGATGAACGCTCTTTTCTCCTCTGCGGATATCTTTGTTCTGCCTTCGTCCTTCGGAGAATCCTTCGGAATAGTTCTGCTTGAAGCCATGGCCTCGGGAACGCCTGTCATCGGAACACAGGTCGGTGGGATAGAGGAGATACTGGCGGATGGAAGGTACGGGGTTCTCGTGCCGCCTTCCGAGCCTGAAAAGCTATCCGAAGCGATGGTACAACTTGTTAATGATGAGGAAAGAAGAAGAATACTGTCAAAAAGGGGTTTGAAAAGGGCCAGGAATGAATACGACTGGAGAA
The DNA here is from genome assembly GCA_015522885.1 of Thermoplasmata archaeon. Lineage (GTDB taxonomy): Archaea > Thermoplasmatota > Thermoplasmata > WALJ01 > WALJ01 > WALJ01. Next base: position 839 of record WALJ01000158.1, on the reverse strand, counting down.
TCGTGGCAAAAAAGGTGATTGCTGCCTATGAAAAGCCTGATGTATCGTAGCCCGCGGTTCTATACCCTTACCCTCAGGGTGATACACGGAAAGGAGCTTGAAAGGAGATACGGAGAGGTTTTGAAGATAGCTGGAAAGAGGAGGATATTCGAGGTCGGATGCGGGCCGGCTCTCCTCGGAAGATTTGTCGGAAGGGAAAGATACTCCGGAATGGAGCTCAACAAAAGATTCGTGAGATATGCGAGAAAAAGGGGTTATAACTGCGTTATGGGAGATATATTCAGGGATAATTTTCCAGAGGCGGAGGTCGGTGTCGCCGTGGACATACTGCACCACATAACGCCGCGGGAAAAGGAGCTCATAGACCGAATGAGAGCGCATTTTGAAACCGTCATAGTGGTGGAACCGGTGAGCGCCTTCAATGTCCGAATGCCCGGGCCCGTAAGAAAACTCTGGGACTCTCTTTTCGGCGATGCCGACGGTATAAATTCCCTTGAAAACCGGAAGAGATGGCAGTTCACGGAGAAAGAGCTTATGGAATACATGAAAGGACTGGGAGCGGAGAAGGTCTATGTGCTGGGAAAGGATCTCATATCTGTTTTCAGAGGGCTAAAAGACCCAGACAGATAAGAAAGGCCACTAACAATGACCTTGTAAGACTTCCCAGAGTCACGGCGAGCCATGTTTTTTTCTCACCTAAAGCGATAATTCTACCCACAAGGGTCATTGTTATCGCACCCGTTCCATGGAGAGGAACGAACATCGCGGCGAATATGGAGAAAAAACCCGCTTCTTCGAAAGATTTTCTCTTTTTGAGCACCTCTCCGGCTTTTTCCTCG
>WALJ01000157.1 GCA_015522885.1 Thermoplasmata archaeon | reverse complement strand
GGGATAAATGCCCCTTTATATCCCGTTAGGTCAAAATCCACACTCAGTCCTTGAGAAGCCTGTCCTGTTATCCCGGCGTATACCTCATTGCTTGGTTGACTTTCACCAACGCTGTTCACTGCGGTGACATAGTAATAGTATGTCTGCCCGTTGGTTACATCGGTGTCCGTGTATGTGGTCGCACTTCCACTCACGGATGTCAGATATGTTTCGCCTCCAGAGTATGTTCCACGATAGATTTTATACTCGGTGATTGAGGAACCACCGTCATCGGATGGCGGAGTCCACGATAGAGATATGTATGAGTCTCCTGCCGTTGCACGGAGATTCTGGGGTGGTAAAGATGTTGACTGAGAGGAAGTAGCATATACTTTTATATTATCATAATATACGATTCCATTTCCACTGCCGTCGTAGTTTGTTGTAGATATGGCAAAAATAGAACTAACACTGGCATTAGCAGATTGGATGCCTGAAGAGATCTGGTCATCATTCAGATATACATCCATCGATTGAGTACTATAATCTATGACCACTTTAACATGGTACCACAAGTCATTATCCCATATAACTCCTGTGTCATTACTATCAGTTTGTGAGCCTTTAACATGAATATGATGGTCATCATCTGAGAATCCGACGGTATTATACATTGTACTAGTGGATGATGACAACCTAACAAAAAATCCAACCGAGCCACCACTTGATGATTTTGAAGGTATTTTTATTGCAAACTCATAAGTTAAAATAGAAACGCCTTCAAGACTCAGATTCACACCATCACACCTTACCCAGCTTGAAGAACCATTTAAAACAATGTATTTATTGTCATCATAGGCGTCTCCAGTAGTGACATATGGCGTTGAAGCACCATCCCATAACATATACCACCCATGTCCATCAGGATAATCTCCATCGGATATGTCTTCAAAACTATCGTAAAATGGCAAAGATATTGATGTAGCGGCCTGTGCGTTCTCAGTACCTATCAGAGCCACGAATGACCCTGCGAGCATCAGAGCGACCATTAAGATGCTGATTTCCTTCTTCATCATATCATCACCTCACAATGGCAATGAGAGAAAAATATGGAAGTGTGATTTAAACTTTTCTATCTTTGGAGTTCACATCATCAGTTTCCAATCCGTAAACACTTTGCTTACAAACCGTGAAGAGGATAAATCCTCAATCGCTCCCATTCCAATCTTGATGGCGATATTGAAAGCCATCATACCTTTCCATAAAATCCCATTTCCCCCAAAAATCCCGAACCGTTGAGAAAACATTAAATACCCAAAGCTCCCATCATATCCCATGAAAGCCGTAAGGATGGTCAAGATTCCCATACAAATCGAAGGGAACATCGATGTTCTGAAGGAGATGAAGGAGATATCAGAAAAATACGGCCAACCTGTGGACATGGAAAGGATAAAGAGAATTATCGAAGAAGAGTACGGTGATTGACCTGTACATAGACAGCAATATTTTCATATATTCCTTTATAGATAACACTGAGCAGGGCGATATGGCGAGAAAGCTCATGGAAAAGATAGTGAGGGGAGAAACGGATGCATGTGCATCCCCTCTTGTTCTCGATGAGGTTCTGTGGGTTGTGCAAAGGCTGAGAGGAAAGGATGTGGCGCTCCGCGTTGGCAACGCATTGATGGACATCCCACTCACTTGGCTGGACATAAGCTATGATTCTGCAAGATACTCCTTGGATTTTTACGAAAAGGGTATGAAACCCAGAGATGCGCTCCACCTTGGCGTTATGAAGGACTATGGCATAAAGGAAATTCTCACAGAGGACGGGGATTTCAAAAGGATTGAGGAGTTCGAGGTATTGAAGTTGAAGGATGCGGGCAATCTTTAATCCATCAATCCCGACTCAATGAAACCCATAAATACCCGAGATTATTCCTGCCCATGTTCGAAATATCCGAGGTTCATGCAAGGGAAATCCTCGATTCCAGGGGAAATCCCACGGTTGAGGTCGAGATTTACGCCGGAGAGTACATGGGAAGAGCATCCGTGCCGTCAGGTGCATCCACGGGAAAGAGAGAGGCCGTGGAACTCAGGGACGGGGACGAGCGGTTCCACGGAAAAGGCGTGAAAAAAGCCATAGAAAACATAGAGAAGAAGATAGCGCCGAGGCTCATCGGAATGGATGTTCTGGCGCAGAGGAAGATAGACCTCATGCTCATAGCCCTCGACGGCACGGAGAACAAATCGAATCTGGGTGCTAACGCCATTCTCGGGGTTTCTCTGGCATCCGCAAGGCTCGCATCATATCTCCTTGAGATGCCTCTTTACAAATATCTCGGAGGGACGAATGCCCATGTTCTGCCGGTGCCTTTTATGAATGTGATAAACGGAGGAGCGCATGCCGGAAACGATCTGTCGATTCAGGAGCACATGATAGCACCTGTCGGTGCGAAGAACTTCCGGGAAGCCGTCAGAATGGGCTCTGAGGTGTATCACCAGCTTAAGGAGGTTCTGAAGAACAAATACGGAAGAAATGCGATAAACGTAGGCGATGAGGGGGGATTCGCACCCCCCATGAAAGAGCTTGAGGAGCCTTTCGAGGCGATAAGTCAGGCGATAGAGGAGATGGGATATACCGGAAAGGTGAAGCTTGCGATAGATTCGGCGGCCAGCGGATTTTACACCGATGGAAAATACACGGTTCAGGGAAAGGTGAAGAGCGCGGGAGAATTGATAGATGTTTATTCCGAGCTAATATCGAAGTACCCGCTGATACTTCTCGAAGACCCTCTCGCAGAGGATGACTGGGAAGGATTCATAGATATCACCGCAAAACTGGGCAATAAGGTGCAGATAGTCGGTGATGACATATTCGTCACAAATCCCAAACTCATAAAGGAGGGAATAGAGAGAAAGGCTGCGAATGCCGCCCTAATAAAGCTGAACCAGATAGGCACTGTTACCGAAACGATAGAAGCGGTCGATATGGCACACAGAGCGGGATGGAGAACATTCATATCTCACAGGTCCGGAGAGACAGCGGATGATTTCATAGCCGATTTTGCTGTTGCCGTGAACTCCGGTCAGATAAAATCAGGGGCTCCATGCAGAGTAGATCGGGTCGAAAAGTACAATCAGCTCATGAGAATAGAGGAAGAACTCAGGGAAACAGCAAAATACGCCATAAATGCCTGAACAAGAAAAAACTTAATATCATAGGGCGTGATAGACGGCAGATAACATGAACCGAAGAGCAATATCTGTATTGATGGTCATCATGCTTTTCTCATCCGTGCCGATAGCAATGCTGGGCAGTCAGGCTGATACGACAGTTACCAGCGGCTCAGTCGAGTGCGACACCAGCCTGCAAATGCTCCCGATGTCGAGAGATATCGGAGGGGGAACCATACACTGGAGGATAACAGGCACGGATGCTCAGATTCTCAGGCAGTTGATACTCGATAGGCTGGACAATGCCACTATAAATAAAATAGGACCAACTGAAAACACTAGACAGAGAAATGTGATTGACCAATATGAGATCATGGCATTTGTAGGTAGTCCGAATTCATATTTACAACATTACATAGAGGGAAATATTATACAACATGTAAATTATTCTAAAGAAAGCAATCCTTTCGAGCCAGTTGGACCTGAAAAATATCCAGATGGAGCTGAAACAGGAAAACCGATATATTATGAAGGTGTCAAGATAACGCACTCTGCCCTTAGCAATAACAATGTCCATGGAGATACGAACGGATTGGAAGGTTCTCCTAGGGGAGATGTGGGAGCAATTGACATATACATGACCATAAAAATGGATTCGGCCCCAAAGGCAGCCGAGATAACGATGTCAGACCCTGTTCTTGTGGGCGCTCCTTTCGAATGCCTCACTCAGTGGGACAAAGTCCCCATATACGATACCACAAGAAACACAACTTCATGGGAACTGCAGGCGACAAATAAGACTGTTTTCAGGGGGAACGGGGTTCTCAGCCACACAACAATAAGCATCGGTTTCGACAGCTATTCGTATCCGAATGTTCAAGGAGGTAGCATATGGATGCTCAGAACACCTGCGGGTGAGGTTTTTGGATATTCGACAGAGATTAATAGAGGAAACGCATCTGGGGATACAATCCAACATTCACCCTTCGACCCTCTCGAGAATCCACAGATTCTCTTCATTGTCATGGTCATCTTCGGATACCTCAGTGTCGCTTTTCCAACGCATTTCTACCTCGTATACAGGAATTCGTATCCGAAAAGATATCGCATGGAGGCACAGAAGATAAGATGGCTCCAGTGGACCGGGAGGATTTTCCTCCTTCTGCTGATAATATTCTATTTC
>WALJ01000156.1 GCA_015522885.1 Thermoplasmata archaeon | reverse complement strand
GGCGAGTGCATTGATTTGCTTGAAAAGATAAATATTGACATTTTCTATCAGGGTCCATATAGACATACTCTCCCCCTTACCATTCTCGTATTTATACCTTCTTTGACCCCTCCAACCATATAGTGGAAAGAGGCAAAAATTCATATCTTAAGCCCCAAATCTCATGTAGAGTTGTAAGCTAAGAATCGATCCATCCAAACCCTTATTTACCACCCGCAAATCCAATACCATGGTTCCTGAGGAGATATTCGAAGAGATGGAGCGCATCGGAAGGATGCTGGAATCGAGAGGGCTGATACTTTCGGCCAGAAGCGGCAATATGAGCGTGAGGGTCGGGGATAAAGCATACATAAAGAGGTCCGGAGCCATGATGGGCTATCTGAGGGAAGGCGATATCGTCGAGGCGGACATAAGCGATGAAAATCCCGAGGGAGCATCGGTGGAATACAAGGTGCACAGAGCGATATACCTGAACACGGACTTCAAGGTGGTTATACATGCCCACACACCCTATGCGATAGTTGAGTCTATGGACGGTAACGATATAGAACCAGCGGATGCCGAGGGAAGGTATTATTTCTACAGAATACCTGTTCTGGATGTGGAGCATGCGATTTCTTCGGATGAAGTGGCAGAGAAGATTCCCGAGGCGATAAAGCCATATGGTGCGGTCGTAGTAAAAGCCCACGGAACATTCGCCGCAGCAATGAATCTCGAAGATGCGTTTTCAAGGATAACCGAGGTGGAGAGCGCATGCATGCTGAGATATCTTTCGAGGTCGAAGTGAATGTTCCACTGGGCAGCGCTCAGGGCCTTTGTCTATGCCACCGAAGACAGGGACAAGGTCATACAAGCGATGGAAAACATGGGTCTGAAAGGAGAGTTGAAGAGCAGTAAGGCAGAAGGTGCCTACGGGGACAGGATAGAGATAATAGAGGTCAGGGCAAAGAAAAACAGCGATATCAAGGAATTTCTGTCGAATCTCGGGAAAGATATCATTGCACGGATACTCGAAAATCTGGACGAACGGACCGATGACGAGGGCATACTTCATTTCAGGGCGGACAAGCAGAGCGCATACGACGGGATCGTGAAGATATCCAACGGCGGGGACGTCATAGCCGTGGAGATGAAGATAGAGGTCTATCCTTTCAGCAGGGAAAGGGCGATTGAGAGCGCCAAGAAATATCTGGAGGGGCTTCTGTGATTTTCGTGCTCGACACGGGTTTTTTCCTATACGGTCTCGACCCTTCGGGTATGTACGGAGAATGTGTCATAAGCCCTGAGGTGAAAAACGAGGTTTTAAACGGATTCCCCGCAAGAAAACTTGAATATTATCTGGAATCGGGGGTCATTCACATAATTTCTCCCGACGAAAAAAGCCTGAAAAAGGTAAGGGGAAGAGCGCTCCTGACCGGCGATTCTCGAAGGCTTTCGGAAACAGACATGTCGGTCATAGCTCTGGCGCTCGAACTTAACGGGAAGATTGTTACCGACGACTACTCGATACAGAATGTGGCTCGCAGGCTTGGTATTGACTATCTGCCTCTCAAAGAAAAAGGGATAAAAGATGTATGGAAATGGACATACAGGTGTACCGGCTGCGGGAGGTTTTTCGAGGAATATCACGAAGTTTGCCCTATCTGCGGTTCCAGCCTTAAGACAGTCCCTCGAGCCGGTACAAAGAATCTTCATGGAAGATAGACAGGGAAATTGTTGAACCCTTCGGGTAGCATCTCAGAAACTCTTGAATACACTTATTTTTTGTACTCTACGGTTCCTATTCTTTAAATATCACTGCCGATTGGGAGACGAAATGGGCACAATAGAAGACCGTATAAAAGAACTCGAAGAAGAGATATCGAAGACGGAGTACAACAAGGCCACTCAGCACCACATAGGCCGTTTAAAGGCAAGAATCGCATTTCTCAAGGAGCAGGTGGAGAAGAGGAAGAGCTCGAAAGGTCCGGGAAAAGGTTATGCGGTGAAGAAATCAGGCAACGCAAGTGTCGGTCTCGTGGGTTTCCCCAGTGTGGGAAAGAGCACTCTTCTTAACAAAATAACCGATGCCAAGAGCGAGGTCGGAGCATACAACTTCACCACTTTGGATATAGTCCCCGGTGTTATGGAGTACAGGAGCGCCAAGATTCAGATACTGGACATGCCCGGGATAATAAGGGGGGCTTCGAGGGGAAAAGGCAGGGGCAAGGAAGTCATATCGGTGGCCAGAAACGTGGACCTCATACTGCTGATTCTGGACGTCTTCGAGACGAACCTGAAAGTTCTTGCGGAGGAACTGGAGAGCGCGGGAATAAGGCTGAACAAAAAGCCCGCGGACATAAACCTGACAAAGACCGAAAGAGGGGGAATAACGATTAACACCACCGTCGAACTCACAAAGATGGACGTATCCCTCGCAGAAGATATACTGAGAGAATATGGCATAGTCAACGGAAATCTGGTGATACGGGAGGATATAACGGAAGATGACCTTATCGATTTTCTCGCCGGGAACCGTGTGTATATCCGAGCCATAGCGCTCCTGAACAAGATAGACCTCGTGACGGATGCATATATGGAGCGCCTCAAGGCCAGATTCGATAAATGGGACATAATACCGATATCCGCTGAAAAAGACATGGGAATAGAGGGACTTAAAGAAAGGATATACCGCAACCTCGAACTCATCAACATCTATCTGAAACCTCAGGGGGGAAAGGCCGACCTTAACGAGCCTCTGGTTGTCAAAAAAGGCTCCACCGTCGAGATGGTCTGCAACTCACTTCACCGAGATTTCGTGGAAAGATTCAGGTATGCAAGGGTCTGGGGAAAGAGCGCAAAGTTCGAGGGCCAGCAGGTAGGTCTGAATCACATACTGGAAGACGGGGATGTGCTCAGCATCGTCGTAAGGCACTGAATCACTGTCTTTCTATCTCTATCTCCTTTTCTATTGCCGTATAGGAAAGGGCGACATCCATTATTCCGAAAAGCATTCCGACGAACATAAAAAGTAGCGCAAGAGCGAAGGATGCAGTGGCCAGTATCTCCATGGAAGAGCCGCTCATGGCCTCCAGAAGTATGAAAAAGGAGCTCAGAGCCGCAAAGATAACGGAGGAGAACAGGGAGAACAGGGAATTTCTGAGAAAAACACCCCTCCTGACGAGGAGTTCTGTCTGTATTCCTATGCTCTTTCTCCTTCTTTCATTCTTACAGCCGCCTCTCATCTCTAAATTGAACTCCCTTATCCGGTCTATGACCCTTCCGTATCTGTTCTGAATCGAGAGCGCCAGAAGACCTGCGCCGGATATGAGGAGTATGGGTGCGAGCGCCGCAGAGATTATCTCGGTTGATGCGATATTCAAATTGAGTTCTCCTTGAAATATAGGGATGGGCAGGCGAAGAGCCTGTCGCACCGCCGACCAAGCCGGTTTTTTGGGCACGTCCTTTTCGTGCCAGATGGTACGGACTTATGTGCTACCCATCCTGTTTCACTGATTAATCAGGGCGTATTTGTAGTTTGCCCCAATACAAAATTTATAGTCGCCGAGTTATGTCTCTGACCATATATCAGCCGTATCGGTAATATCCATATGAGATAATTTATGTCGGCCTCGTGCTCAGTCTGTAGTATGTGGAGGTTCCCTGAAGGGTCTCATGGAGTTTTTCCACGAGAATGCCGTACTCTTCCGGTGTTTCAAAGCTTTTCATGAAATCGTAGTCTCCGACCACGGGTTCGAAGCCCATATCCTTTATCGATTTGATTATTTCCAGAGGAGATATCGACTCGCTGTTGAGATATATCTTTATGTAAAGTTTCATTGTATCACGGTCCAACATAATACTGTTCTGCTTTAAACTTTACTGAGGGTCTCCGAACATCCTCCTGTATATCTCTTTATATCCGGCCAGAACATCCCCTTTGTCGAAGCGGTAATTGTCCTTATCAAGCGACTTCTTCGTTTTTGCATCCCACAACCTGCATGAATCGGGGGAAACCTCATCCGCCACAAGGAGTTTCCCGTCCTTGTCCCTGCCTATCTCTATCTTGAAGTCAGGTAAAAGTATGCCTATGGATGCGAAGTATTTTTTCAGAACGTCATTGACGCGGATAGCTATATGTTTTATCTCTTCCAGCTCTTTTTCAGTGGCTATGCCCATGGCGAGCGCAATATCGTCATTCAGAAGCGGGTCATGGTAGGCATCGTCCTTGTAGTCAAGCATCACTATCGGCCTTTCGAACACCGTACCCTCTTTTATCGGGTAATTTCTCGTTATCGAGCCGGCTGCGATGTTCCTTGCAATTACCTCCAGAGGTATTATCTCGAGCTTTTTTACCAGCATCTTGTTCGGTTCGAGTAGCTTTACGAAGTGGGTCTCTATGCCGTTCTCTTCCAGAATCTCGAAGAGCTTTGCGGATATCTGGCAGTTATAGTACCCTTTTTCTCCTACGATGTCATGCTTTACGGAGTCAAAGGCCGTTATATCGTCCCTGAACTCCACAAGATAGTGCTCATCATCATACTCATATACCGTTTTCGCTTTTCCTTTGGTTATCTCCTTCAGGATATCACCGTTACGCCATTGCCCCTTGGTTATTAAGCCTATCGGAGCGTATTCTCTCGCACTCCGTTTACGAATAATTTCTCTGTTCGCATTAAAGGAGATAGGTAATTTTATATATGATTATTGCAATTCCCCCAACATCAGGTGTTCGTATGAAGTCAATTGTAGATAAGGTTCTGAAAGAAACGAATGAGAAGAGCGCAGAGGAAAAGGCGGCGGATATGCTTTCACCGGACGATGAGGAGCTGAAAAAACTCGTGGAGTCGTTGCAGGTGAATATAAAGATAATAGGATGCGGCGGCGGAGGCTCCAACACGGTTAACAGGCTTTTCAAAGAGGGAATCGTGGGAGCCGAGCTTATAGCTCTCAATACCGATGCAAAGCACCTTCTGACCATAAAGGCTCAGAAGAAGATACTGATAGGAAAGAAGCTCACGAGAGGTCTGGGTGCGGGTGCCATACCGGAAATAGGTGAAAAAGCCGCCCAAGAGGCCGAGGACGAGATAAGAGAGAGCATAAAGGGAGCCCATATAGCATTCATAACGGCAGGCATGGGCGGCGGTACGGGAACCGGTTCCGCATATTACGCCGCGAGAATGGCAAAAGAAGAGGGCTCTCTTGTGATGGGTATAGTAACCCTTCCTTTCAAGGCGGAAGGCATTCAGAGAATGGAGAATGCAAAGAAAGGGCTGGAAAAACTCAGAAGAGTCTGCGACACGACAATCGTAATTCCCAACGACCGACTTCTGGAGATTGTTCCGCGTATGCCTCTGGATGCTGCTTTTAAGGTGGCAGACGAGATACTCATGCAGTCGATAAAAGGCCTTACCGAGATAATAACGAAACCCGGGCTCGTCAATCTGGACTATAACGATGTGAAAACCATAATGGAAGGAGCGGGTATGGCGATAATAGGCATAGGAGAATCCGATTCGCCTTCGGGAAGGGTCGAAGATGCCATGAACGAGGCACTGACATCACCTCTTCTGGGAGATGTGGACATAAGCGAAGGCAGGGGAGCTCTCATACGCGTTGTGGGCGGACCCGATATGACCGTGTCCGAGGCGGAGAAAGCGGCATCGATGGTCAGCGATAAGATAAGCAAGAATGCCAAGATAATCTGGGGTTGCTCCGTTGAACCCGAACTCGAAAGGACCATAAGGGTCTTGCTTGTGGTAACAGGGGTCAAATCGGCTCATATAATGAGTGCGGGTTCCGGACCGGATAGCTCAGGAAGCGACGAGATAGATTTCGTCAGTTAAATCACTAACTTTTTTTATATTTTTTAATAAGTTGCTCTTCCACATCCGAGACCATGGTGTAATAGTCTTTTCCATTTTGCGCTCCCCACAGAAGTATTTTTGCCTCATCCTCGAGATTGTATTCCATGGAAAGAGCACTGTTTATTTCGTCCTCCGAGAGTTTCCACTCGCTTCTGATTCTTTCCATGATATCCTCTCCGACATATTCGAGAACCGATTCCGGCGGATAATATCCGAAAGGTATCTCGATTTCTTTGTATCGAAAACTAGGTAAAAGATTCCTGCCTTTTTTGACTATAAGCCCTGCTTTCTTTCCGTTTTCGATGAACACAGATGCTTTCTCGGGCGTAAACCACCTTCTTTTCATGGATATTGCCGAGAGCATCTGCTCTTCGCTCATCTTCTCCAGACCTTCACCGAGGAATACGGCGGCGATGGCTCTTTTCAACTCATCAGTAGAAGCTCCTTTCATCTTTGTCCTCCAGGGCTTCGACCCTGTCGAATTCGGCCTTTATGGTGGTAAGTTCCTCGGATGTCAAAGCGGCAGGGTTTATAGGTACCAGCAGTGTCATGTCTCTCATAGAAGCCACATCAGTAATCTTTTTGACCATCTCCATCGCATCGTCAAATCCCTGCTCCACTACCAGATACTCCAGCCCATCCAGAAGAACCACTGATGCCGGGTATTTCTGGGAGAATCTTTCTACCGTATCCGCTATCTTATCCATGTCGGCAGGCTCTATGGTATCCTTACCACCCGCATTGGAGAGCCATATACATTTAATCCTTCCCGTAAGACCGTAGGTTCTCTTGAGTTTGTCGGGGAATGTGGTGCTCAGACACAGCGCGGTGTCCCGGTCTCTGAGGAAATCGGCGAGCATATTGTATGTGTTCTTCAGTTCGCTGTCCAGAATCAGGTGATTGTATCCGCGCTCCACTCTTTTCTGAAGCGCTCCGCAGACAGGGCACTTTACCTTCAGAAGGTTCTCTCCTTCCTTTATCTTTATCAGAGAACCGCATCTGATGCAGTGTATCCTCTCTTCCTCCTCTTCCCCGTACATCATCGGAAGAGGTTCGGGTTCGTACTCTTCGAGGTCTCTCATAGGTGCGGGTACCGGAGCAGGGGCCCTCGGAATTCTCTTTTTAGGCTTTTTCTCTTCCTCGAAATATTCCTTAGGAATGTTCTCTATTGCCTTTTCGTATGTATATTTGCTGAGAACGGCCGAGATTATCACGAACACTATGCCGAGAACAAGCATTATGGGTCCGCTGAAATATATCGGGCCTATTATGGGGAAGAAATAGAATATTATCAGCAGAAGGAGGAAAATCCTCCCGGTCCACTGGAGCCATCTTATCTTCTGTGCCTCCATGCGATATCTTTTCGGATACGAATTCCTGTATACGAGGTAGAAATGCGTTGGAAAAGCGACACTGAGGTATCCGAATATGGCTATGATTATGAAGAGTATCTGTGGATTCTCGAGAACATCGAAGGTGGAATGCTGTATAACGTCATCCGTTGTTTGTCCATTTCCAATATCTGTTGAATAAGAGAATACCTCGCCCGCAGGTGTCCTCAGCATCCACATGCTTCCTTTCTCCATTTTTGGATACGAATAACTATCGAAGCCAACTACCATGTTTAGATGATTCAATACGCCGTCTCCCTGGAAGGTTACATTATCTATGGGATTTCCACCCGAATTATACTCTGTCAGGCATTCAAAAGGAGCTTTTAAAAGGTTAATGTTGGAAAGAGTAATCTGAGAATTTCCAGGTATGTCGTTCATGTCAATCGTCATGTAAATGTCTATGGGCGCGCTCATTCCTTTTTTTGTTCCTATTAGCCCATTGGTATCTCCGGCTATATTCCTGTTTGTAAGTGCGGAATGTTTGATGTTCACTCCATAGTATTCCATTCCAGTTCCATTTCTATATGGTGTAGTTCCAGCATATCTCCACGACGTTGTATTATTTAAACCCGGTTCTACACACCACATTCCATTGCCCTCAATATAATCCTGTAAAATTGAATTATCATATCCTACAAATATATTAGCTTCGTATTCATCAATCCCATGAATGTCTCTTTGATGG
>WALJ01000155.1 GCA_015522885.1 Thermoplasmata archaeon | reverse complement strand
GCCGCCGGAGAACTCAAGAAGGAGATGCCTTCGGTCAATGGAAATGTAACCACTATAAGTCTCCACCGCGGTTGGAATCTCGTGGGATATCCGAGCTATACGGCGAAAGCAGTCAGCGATGTAATGTCCGGATTTGATGGAACTTATGACTATATACAGGCCTATGACCCATCCACAGGGAACATCATAACGCTATCTGGCAGCGCCAACATGAGATACGACACAGGATACTGGATACATGTGACAAAGGCCGGAACATGGACCGTGAACTGGTAAAAACAAAACCCAAACCCTTTTTCTTTTGATTTTATTTTAAGGTTTTATGCTTAAAACATAGATTCTACGCATTGTGATGCGCTCTTTTACATCTTTGTAATCAGATCCCCACCCATATCCCGCTTACAATCCTTCTAAGCGTTGCAACCGCAGATATTGCGGCCAGGTAGCTTGTTCTCGGATTATCGGGGGAAGGCACGTTCTCAACCGAGCATTCGGAAATCCCAAAATCCCCTACTATCCTTACATGGTGTTTGTTTCTTTTCACATTCGGGTCCAGCACGACCTTGACCCTTGTTCTGTCAAATCCTATACCGATTAACGAGAGCGTGGCGGAGACATTCACATTCTTAGGAAAGGCCTGCACGGCATCTCTGGCGCTCCCTTCAAACACGACGGTACGCTCCTTCACATTCATCGGGTCTATGCCTTTCTCTTTCAGATATCGAGAGCCTCTGAGACCTTCCGGCGGTTTTACTGTTTCAAGCTCCACATATTCTATGTCAGCAACGGATGCCCCGTCCAGAACCTCCGTGCCGCAAACCGCCCCTGAAGGTATGTATATTCGCCCCCCTTTCTCTTTTGCAAGTGAAAACAGCTCGTTTCTCAGTTCATCGCTACCTAGAGCGCCAACGCTCATAATCATGAAATCGATGCCTCTCTTCAGTACATCAGGACCGTACATTTCCACGGCCTTCTGAGATGCGGCTTCTATAACGAGATTCGCCATGGCCATGAATTCCACGGGATTTTCCACGGCCTCTGCCTTGTCAAAATCGTTTTGAAGGGACTGCGACGCCTCTCTGAACTCATCATACACATAGAATTTCTCTATCTCCCGCATCTTCTGCATGTTCTCTGCCAGCACCCTCCCTACCGAACCGCAGCCTATGAGGAGCATTCTCAAGTTACCACCTTTCCGGTGTATGGAGACATCTTTATCGCATATCGATTAAACGAGGCGTAAATAAAGATTGTGCCAAAGTCAGCGATCGAAACATTTAAGTATGAACATACAGATAGGTGTGAAAAACATGAGATACATGACTAAGAGGAGATGATTGATATGGGCCCATTTACAAAGGGAAAACACATATTCGGAACCGTTAAGGTCGGCGAAAGGGGACAGATTGTCATACCGAAGGAAGCGAGAGATATATTTGACATAAAACCAGGAGATCTTCTCTTGGTAGTTGGAGACGAGGAACGGGGAATAGGAATTCTCAAGGCAGATGTAATGGAGAAATTAGCACTCGAAATGTTAAAAGGAATTGGTCATATCGATAAAGAGGAAGAAAATGAGCGATGAATTTGGAGAAAGGCATCATTCCGGCTCCGGCCATTTCAGAGGTTATTTCGGCAGTCTTCTCGATGCCGAAAAGGCTCTTCGAGATATCGGACTCGAAACAGGCGATAGCTTGCTGGATGCCGGATGCGGAGAAGGGCGATTTTCTCTTACCGCTTCAAAAATAATCGGAGACAACGGCAAGGTATATGCCGGACTCAAAAAGAATGCCGGATTTTGCTTTTAAGATGATGTCCTTGATACATGATAACCCGTTCCAATGGATTCTCAGAAATCCTTATAGGCTTCTAAAGGTAGCCGGGCTTAAACTTAGTTGAGGACACGGCAGTTGCTCGCAATCCTGCCCTTCGCAGACATCGAACTTCGATAACAAATCCGCATTAAGAATATCAATAAATCCCATTCTCAATTTTGTTTGATAGTCATCCTCTTGATATCTTTCGGGTCCAGTGCATCGCTCTCCCAGAATTCGCCTTTTCATGGAATTTATCAGTGCTTGAAAACCCGGTATCCGGTGAAGACCATTGCCATTCCGTACTCGTTTGCGGCCTTTATGACATCCTCATCCCTTATTGAGCCGCCGGGATGGATCACCGCTGTAATCCCAGCCTTCGCGGCCTCATCTATCCCGTCTCTGAACGGGAAAAAGGCATCCGAGGACATCACAGCGCCTCCTGTCTGCGCTCCTCCTTTGAAAGATGCTATCTTAACGGCATCGACCCTTGACATCTGTCCCGCACCTATGCCCACGGTTGTCTTGTCCTTTGCGAACACTATGCTGTTCGACTTGACGTGTTTGGTTACCTTCCATGCGAACAGCATATCGCTTATCTCCTTATCCGTGGGCGCTCTCTCGCTGACAACTTTTAGCTTTGAGGCATCATCGAGCCTCGAGATGTCTCTGTCCTGAGCAAGCATTCCTCCGACGACCTTGCGGTAGTCCATGGCTGGTTTCGCATGTTCAAGCGGACCGGTCTTCATAATCCTGAGGTTCTTTCTCTTCATCAGCCTTTCCAGAGCTTTTTCCTCATAGGAAGGGGCGATTATCACCTCGAGAAAGACCCCTTTCAGGTCCTTCACTATATCGTATGTGACCTCCCGGTTGAGCGCAAGTATCCCTCCGTACGCGGACAGAGGGTCAGCGTCCATACCTCTCCTGAAGGCGGTGTATATGTCGTCCGCAGACGAAACTCCGCAGGGATTCGTATGTTTTATTGCAGCTACCGTAGGCTCGTCGAAGTCCTTAATCAATTCAAGAGCATCATTGGTGTCCAGTATGTTGTTGTAGGAGAGAGCTTTTCCGTGCAGCTGCTTCGCAGAGGCTATGCACGGCTCTATAATTTCGGGGTCTCTGTAAAATGCGGCTTCCTGCTCCTTGTTCTCGCCGTATCTGAGGTTCTGGACCTTCAGGTAATGGAGGAAGAGGTGCTCGGGGAATTTAAGACCCGTGAATCTCCGGGAAAGCGTGGAATATATCATGGAATCGTAGGCTGCCGTGTGCGCAAATGCTTCCAGTGCGAGCTCCCTTCTGAGTTCCTCCGGGATATCACCTTCCTCGATCATCGCCTCGATGACCTCTTCATACCTTGAAGGATTTGAGATTACCACCACATTCTCATGGTTCTTCGCAGCGCTCCTTATCAGTGTCGGCCCGCCTATGTCTATGTTCTCTATCAGATCTTCGATGCTGGCGCTCTCATCTTTCGCCACCTTCTCGAAAGGATAGAGGTTTACAACGACCATGTCTATCGGCTCTATTCCCTGAGCTTTTATCTGAGCCATATGATCCTCGTTGCGGAGAGCGAGAATTCCTCCGTGAATCACAGGGTGCAGCGTCTTCACCCTTCCGTCAAGCATTTCGGGAAAGCCGGTTATCTCCTCCACCCTTTTCACAGGTATGCCCGCGCTCTCTATCGCCTTGGCAGTGCCTCCTGTAGATATTATCTCTATTCCCAGCTCGTGCAGTCCCTTTGCGAGGTCCGTTATTCCCGTCTTGTCCGATACGCTGAGGAGCGCTCTTCTTATCTCCAAGTTTTCACCGGCGAGCGAAAGCGGAAGGGGGAAATAAAGTTAACCCACAGAAAAACTTCTCAAAGAGCTACACGAACAAAAAGTAAAAAGAGAATCTATAGTCGGAGACGGCTTCGTTGTAGTATCCCGAATTCATTTTACACTTTAAGTACACACATCTCATACGGGGAAAAAAGAGAGGAGGATTGTGTTCATCGTGATGTGATTTTCGAGAAGGGCTCGGCGACGGCTTTTCCTATCATATGCGGAATAGGTTCATTCTTTATGCCTGTGACAACCATCTGAACCTTGATTTTTCCGTCATATTCTGGGTTCTGCCTTATGCCCATTATTATGTTGGCATCGGGAGCCATGTCCCGGGTCAATCCTTTCATGACCTCGTTTATCGTCTCAAGGGGTGCCTGAGAACCGACCGTGAGATGTATAAGTGCGGCTGCGGCATTCGTATGGTCTGCATCCAGAAACCGGTTGTTGAAAGTGTCCTCCACTACCATGGAAGGCTCCGAGAGGGCGCTCTCCCCGTAGAGTATGGTCGCATCGCCTTCCTCGGACATGACTCTTCTGAAGTCGGCAAAGTCTATGTTTATCATGGAAGTCTCTGTAAGTATCTCCGTGAGGTTCTTTATTACATCTGCAATGAGCATGTCCATTATCATGAATGCCTGATTTATCGGAAGTCTCGGCACGATATCCAGAAGCCTGTCGTTTTCGAGGACTATGACCGTATCCGCCACTTCCTTCAGTCTTCTGATGCCTTCTTTTGCCTTTGCACTCCTTCCGTTCTCAACACTGAAGGGTTTTGTGACCATTGCTATGGTTATGGCCCCGGATTTCTTTGCTATCTCCGCAACTATCGGCGCAGACCCCGTTCCTGTCCCGCCGCCCATACCTGCCACTATGAAAGCTATGTGCGGATTTCCTATGGCCTCTTCTATCTCGTCATAGCTGTACTCTGCGGACCTTTCTCCGATAGTGGGATCCCCTCCGGCTCCCAGGCCCCTTGTCTGCTGCTTTCCTATCAGTATCTTCCTTTCGGCTTTAACGGTCATCAAATGGGCGGCATCCGTGTTCAGCGCTATGGTCCTCGCTGTCTGGATCCCCATAAGGTTAAGTCTCGTCATTGTATTGCTGCCGGCACCGCCGGAACCTATGATAACTATCCTTAACAGGGGTTTTTTTGCGGGGACTTCGAAGTTTTGCGCCTTTTCAAGCAGGTTTTCAATGCCCATTTTCATCACTTTCTTTATTTCTGGTCCGAATCTTCGAGGCGCTTTCTCACATAGTCCCGTATGACTGTCCTTATGGCATCTTCGACAGACACATATTCGCCCTCGTTCGTGAATTCCTCAAGCGCCTGTACGCTGGATTTCGGAAGCTCCACGACCTTTTTCTCGATGTTTTCAGGTGTGAACTCTGCGTCTATGTATGTGTCTATGGCTCTTCTCACAAAGTCGGAGACCGTTTTTCCGTAGTTCCCCGTGGCGAGCAGGCGCTCTATCTTTTCCACTGTTTCTTTCGGTAGCCTTACCGTAATTCTTTCGGATTCGGGTGCCATTTCATGCCTCTTTTGTCGGACACATTATTGCGGATAATCCGACATATGTCGGACAAATGTCTGATAATATGTATCACTATTTAAAACTTTCGGTCAAGTTTCTATTCCCCCGATTTTCGGCGTTTCAGAGCCTTTTTCTCATCTGCCTCTCCTTTATCTCATTCCATACTGCGGCAGAGACCGCACCCATTGCAGTGCATGTCTCCATCGATATCCCCCTTCCCGTGAGGTCAAAATGGTATTTTCCCAGTTCCTTCTCCTTCCGGCTCATTCCGTGAGGCCCCAAGCCGAATATCAGAAGAAAAGACTGACCGCTCATCAGGCCTTCGGCCATTTCTCTGATGCCTATTTCCCGCAAAAAAGGCCTGCTTGTTGTTATGACCGGAATCCCAAGCTGAGGCGGAAATCCTGATTTCGGGTACTGAAAATAGTGGAATCTGCCTTTTTCAGCCAGTTCCTTGAAGTACCTTCCGCCTTCGCCTATTGTCGTAGAATTGGCCACGAATTCGGCAGTCTCGACAGAAGTCTTTCGGTCTTCCGGAAAAGGAAATCCGAATGTCGCCAGATTGAAATCGAATGCCATAGCTATGGGAGCGGCCCTTGCCAGCGCTCTTCTGTGTGCCTCCCTGAACTTCTTTCGGTCATAGGTGTTGTAGAGACCTATGCTTATCCTTCCGCTCATCCGGCAAGCCTCTCCGCTTCGTCCTCTATTTCCCGGCGCCTGCTCTCGGTTCGTCCCAAAAAGTCCTCGTCTTTTATGGATTCCAAATTTATTCTGACATTTAAAATCGCACCCTTGACCCCGAGATGGCAGAGCATCACGGATATCTCCGCATCACTCTTCGCATTCCTGTTCCCTATCTCCCTGACCCTTACGCAGTGTCTCATGGCTTCGAGGGAGCGCTCCGCTGTTTCCAGAGGGACCTCCGCCGCCTTTCTGAACGCCCTCTGCATCGCCTCCCTTCTCTCCTTTTTCTGCTCCTCGGTCTCCTTCGGCATCTTTATGGCATCCATAACAAGATTGAAAGCATCGGTGTCTATGTCCATGAGTTCCACGAGGCGCTTTCGTACTTTTTCCAGCTCCGCCTTTTTTTCCGCTATTTCATCCCGAACATCTGCATACTTCTTTTTTCCGAGAGTAAGCGAACATACCATCTCTCCGAGGGATGCGCCTGCGGCACCTGTAAGGGCAGCGACGCTGCCGCCTCCCGGAGCCGGGGAATCCGAAGCGAGCTCTTCGAGAAATTCTTCGATGTTCATTTTCTTCAACATGATTTCACCGTACGACCATAAATAATGGATATAAAAAGGTTGATGATGACGGGGGACAGATTCTTTCTGCTGTTTTGCGTGATTATAGCCGCCGACCTGACTTTGTTAACTTATATCGTGGGCAGATGGGATTTACGAGGAGCGACAGCTCCGAGCAGACCTTCCTTGTGGAAGGACATGGGAGAAACGATAGTTCCGAGTTTGCCTTCTGTCAGGAGGGCTTTACGAGGAACGATAGTTCCGAGTGTGTCCTCTGATAAGAGGGCTTCATTAGGTTAGTGACTACCAGTCGGAGATATCATTAGTTTGAAAAATTATGTCTCTAAGTATAATTTGGAAATGGATTAAAAGGTTTAGAACTCTTCATCTCCGCCCGGTGACGGGGGCTTATTTTCCGGTTTGCTCTCTCCTTTGGCTGCGATGACATCGTCGATGCGGAGTATCATGCTCGCTACCTCGGT
>WALJ01000154.1 GCA_015522885.1 Thermoplasmata archaeon | reverse complement strand
CTATCAAAGATATAAGTTAATAAAGTCAGATCGGCGACTATAAATTCAGACAGTGGTTGGCAAATGTGTCAAGGGTGGTTACTGTTCTGAATATTCTGTCTCGGTTCACACTCATACGATCACTAAGTACACCTTTCGCCCGAGATACTCCTTGGGGCAGTCAACTTTCGCACTATTCCCGAATTTTGTCACCTTGCGCTCTATTACCGCATAGATGCCATCAATCTCGAAATGCGTCTGCAGGGATACCGGTACTTTCTTCATGGGATATCCATAGGATATCCATAGTATATAAACCTTTCGCTCGCCTCTGTTACTGCCCTAAAAGCCCTTAATTCACCCGAAAATCAGAGATTCAGATCATCGGAATGCCTTTCGGAGATACTGATGAAACCGAGACCTGCAAAACCTCTAAATATTGAATGCGCTTCCACATCGAATGCCGAGCGAATCTTTCAAACTGCCTTCGCCGTACAAAGGCCCGTTTATCATGTCAGTCATCGGTGGACTGCTCATCGGCCTCGGCGCTGTCGTCGATATCCTATTGGCAGGCTTCGGCCTAAGCTCTGTGAATATGGTTGTTTTAAGGCTGACCCTGATAAGCTCCGGAGCCTTCGTCTTCGGGAGCGCTCTCTATTTCATGAGCTACAATGTGGGAAAGGCCAGAATATTGGAGCATCCGAGGAAGCTTCTTATCAAAGCCAGAAGGGTCGGGGCCCGAATCAGCAAGGCCGAAGAGGCATATATGGCGGCATGGAACACCAAACCGTGGGAGATGAGGGAATTCTATGGCCGTGTAAATACAGCTGTGGAGCTGTCCTCGAAGGCCATAGTCAACAGGGCGATGGCCATAGTAAAGTCAAAAGGTTATGATGTCAAGAAGGTTCACAATCTCTTTATCAGGGCCTTTGAAGAGTACAAAAGCGGCACGGATAAAGGCATACGGAACGGCGGAAACCTGATAAAAGCAGCGATAAAAACCGCCGAAGAACTGAAAAGGAGCGAAAAAAGGGCCAAAAGCTCGGCAAAAAAAGCGGGAGAGATACTCAGAAGAATAAAGGCCAAGGAGTATGCTAACCATAAAAAAGATGTGGATGAAGCCGAAGAACTGCTGAAGATGTCCAGAGACCTGCTGAAAAAGGAGGATTACAAGACTGCCCTGATTCTTGCGAAAGAGGCGCAGAAAAAGGCCGGCGAGATGAAAGACATCGAAGGAAGGACCGAAAGATATATCATAAAGACAGAGATGATAATGAAGAAGCTCGAGGACGAGATGATGCTCTCTCCGGTCGATACAAAATACTCGGAGGTCACGGACATATACCGTACTGCCCGGATAATGAACGATAGAAAGATGTACGATATCGCCCTCGTTCTTATCAAAGAGGCGAAACTGGAGGCCGAAAAACTTCTGCCTACGGAGCAACTGACACACTGGGACTATGTGTGTCCGATATGCTTCGATTACACGTGCCCGGACCCACACTGCGGTCTCAGCATCTCTCCGTCGCCTTTGAAAGAGGACACCTGCAGGTATGTCTGCGAGTGCGGGGCCCACTACCATCTCTGCTGCATAGACCACATATCGGACTTCAAATGCGTTTACTGCGGAAAACCGTTAAAGGTGCACGCGAGCGCTCCGAGCCGGTGATTTTACTTTTCGTTCTTCCGACCTCCCGAAAACTAAATATAGAAATCCAGCATATCTCACATCAATGAGCGGTAAAAATCTCTCTGCGGACGAACTACTTTCGATGCTCGAATCGAACAAAAAAACCATAAAGAGATACGGTGTAAAAAGAATAGCTCTCTTTGGCTCTTTCGTAAGAGGAGAGGAAAAAGAATCCAGTGATATCGATATCCTTGTGGAATTCGAAAGAAGAAAGAAGAGCTTCGATAATTATATGGAACTGAAATTTTTCCTCGAAGAGCTCTTTGACCGCAAGGTCGACCTCGTGATTGCGGATGCCCTGAAGCCTTCGCTTAAAAAGCACATACTCGGAAGTGCCAGATATGCAGCGTGATTTTCGACATTATCTGGAAGATATCGTCGAGGCCGCTTCGAAAGTAGTGTCCTGATATTGAATGGCGCAAGATTGCGGGCCTGAGAGACATTCTTATCCACGGCTATTTCGGAATAGACCTCGATATTGTCTGGGATATCGTGGAGAATAAAGTTATCCCCTTGAGGAGAAATATCGAAAAGATGCTCTCAATGTGATTTTGCCCCCATCAGTACTCGCTCAATGTCCCGTTCATTCTTGCGCTCCTCTCTATTTTCCAGTAGAGGACATAGCCTATTATCGGCATCAGAAATGCGAATATCACGGTTATTCCCAGCTCAAAGGCTGCGGAGCCGAGTTCCGGGAACCCGGAAGGATAGGAAAGGAGAGCGCTCCTGAACAGGTCCACGGAATAGCTGAGAGGTATCCACCTCGAGATGTAATCCACCATTGCTTTGGGAAGCACGGAAAACGGGAAGAACATCGCACAGGTGAAGGTGAATACCATCGCTATAAAGTTCATGATGAAGTCCGCGCTCCCCTTCGCCCTCAGTGTGAAGGCCGCGAATATGAATCCCATTCCGAACATCTGCATGAGGGTCAGAAGCAGAACGAAAAGGGCAAAACCGACG
This sequence comes from Thermoplasmata archaeon, assembly GCA_015522885.1. Taxonomy (GTDB): domain Archaea; phylum Thermoplasmatota; class Thermoplasmata; order WALJ01; family WALJ01; genus WALJ01. The sequence goes on along the minus strand of WALJ01000154.1, from coordinate 822 downwards.
TTTGCAGCTGGAAGTGCGCCGAAGAGATAGGCCACTATAAGCAGGGCGACTATGACATTCAATCCGGTCCAGACAACATTGAGAAAGACCCTTGAAACAAGGTTCGAGAACTTGTTCGCCGGTGTCTGATACAGCGATTCGAGGGTTCCCTGATACTGCTCGTCTCTGAGGGAATAGCCTATGAACCAGACGATGTCCTGCAGGAACATGAAGAATATGAAGCCATAGAATGCTATGCCCGCAAAACCAACATCTGTGTGTTTGAGCCCTATTTTCCCGTCTGTTACTACATTGCCGGATGGCAAATCGCTTGCGTTTATCTGCCATGAATATGTCCTGTATCCCGTGAAAACGGTGAGATTGAAGCTTTCCGTGTGATTGAAAGACGCTTCCAGCGTCCATGTCCCGTTGGAATACGAAGAGAAAACGGTGCTCGAACTGGAATTGACCGGATAAAAGCTCGAGTTCGCCGCATTTACGTATGCGGAATCGGTGGCATTGCCTTCGAACGCGATGTAGCCGGTATCTCCTTTCTGGATGGCTATGAAAGGCTCTTCGGACAGCACCGTTGCATTCTCCCATTCCGCATGGGACGGTGTGAACATCGCTATCGCAAATATGAAGAGCAGCATGAAGATGAAGACCATGGCAAAGCTCGTTATGAACGAGATCGGATACCTTGTGAGGACTATGAGCTGCTTTTTCACCATTGCGAAGAACGCATCCGTCTCTTCCCTCAGAATTTTCCCACCCCCTCGTTCCTCTTTATCCTGCGCTCCACCATTACGAAGACCCATGCACCGACAAGAGGCATTATTATCG
>WALJ01000153.1 GCA_015522885.1 Thermoplasmata archaeon | reverse complement strand
CATATCATCCTTAGTTATCGAGTGAGGACGGACGTGATTGCATGAAAAAGAAGCCGTATGTGGGCATAAGAGCCAAAGCGCTCCTCGCTGTCGTTATGTTAGTCCTCGTGCCATCTCTGTTTCTCGCTGCTCTGACATATTCCTTGAAGGACGAGACTGTCAGAACTGTTAAGGGAAACACCGTAGAAGAGAGAGATAAGCAAATACATGGCGATATGATAAAGCTAAACCGGAACGCCACATGGTGCATAGAGAAATACATGCAAATTATAGAGGCTGAAGGGAAAAGTGCCGGGAACGATCTGAAATACCATCTCGGGATGAACTACACTCTTAGCGATACGCTTTGGTACAGCAAAAATCTCACAAAACAAATAAATTATACCCAACTCTCGGGGATAATGGACGGGAGCATCAATAACACCTATTATTGGATAATGGTGAATGCCGCCGGAAAAAACGGAAAAAATACCGTCGATTCCTCGTTGAACCTCTTTTTCCAGACCCTAGAACTGAACTATTCCTCAGCATTTGTAAACAAGACCCTTCACACCGCCCTTAAGGAGCTTAATACGATTCTGATAGGCGCTGGCAAAAAGACTGTGCTCTTCGATTTTTTTCGCTCAATACTGCTTCCCGAGCCCAAAAAAGAACTTGATTACATACTTCCCTTAGGAAACATGCTTCATTCGTTTCGGGATTCGCTTCCCGACCTCCTGTGGACATATTATGCGGACGCTGATTCCGGCTTTACAGTGCTTATAAGTTCGGGAAAGAATGTAACCCTGCCGCCACTCTTTAACCCTTTTGTCAGGAGCTGGTATCTGGATGCGGTGAAAGCCGGAGGGCCCACATGGTCCGAAACCTATGCGGATTCCATATCGGGAATGCTGATGACGACATATGCTGTTCCTGTTTATGAATCAGGAAGGTTTATCGGCGTACTCGGCTTTGACATTCTCCTTTCCACGTTGACAAAAAAGACAAAGGAATTTTACAGCAGTAACAACAGCTTTGCCTTCATAGTGTCTGAAAATGGTACCGCTTTGACATATCCTTACAAGTATATGCTGGGAAAATCCCTCATTTCCGGAGATACGGAGTTCAATAGGAGTGTGAGGGCGATTCTCAATGAGACTGAGGGCGAAGTAGAAACAAACATAAGCGGAAAGAGGGCATTTCTTGCGCATTCCACCATAAACAGTACCGGCTGGAAGTTTGTAAATGTTATATACTGCGAAGACATACTTGAGAATGCGGAAAAATCCGCAGAGGCAATAGGAAGCATTGTAGACAAGGAAATCATGTATCTCATGGGCCTTGTGATTGCGGTGGGCCTCATCGCTTTCGTTGTCACATTCTTCCTTGTAGACTCGTTTATTAGAGATATCGAAAGAATAACCACCGTGGCAAACAAGGTGAGCCGGGGAAATCTGGATATGGAAGTTGAGGTTGATGCCAAAAGCGAGATGGGGGACCTTCAGAGAGCCATGAAAAGGATGCTGAACAGCCTAAAAGTCGCAATGGAAGAGCTTGAGAAGGGAGAGAAATGAGCGAGATGGACAGACTTGAGGAGATAGTCACGGAATATGCCGGGCCGATAGCAAAGTATGTCTTAAAGGCCGAAATCAGAAGGATGGGGTACAGCAGGGACAATTTTCCGAGGGAAAAACTGCCGGAACTCGCGAGAAAGGTCATAAAGGCCTCGATAACCGACCCGGGATGGAGAGAGATATGTCTGAGGAGGGTTTACAGAGAGATTCTGCGGTGAGTTCGTTTTTCGCCGATTGCCTCTTCGTCATCTTTATATAGTGACATCTTTTCTGCCATGACATGCACGAAGAGCTCAGAGAAAAGATTGCCGGCGAGATCGCTATGTCCGAGGAACCGGGAGCCACCATAAGGAAGTGGAGGGAAGAGTTCAGCATATCACAGCAGGAACTCTCCAGAAGAATGGAGATATCTCCTTCGATGATAAGCGATTACGAATCGGGCAGAAGACGGTACCCGCGGATACTGACCGTGAGGAAGATTGTGGACGCCCTCGTCGAAATAGATATGCAGAGAGGCGGGAGAAATGTAAACCGCTTTACTTTCACCGCAATAAACGAGTCTATAATAGACATAAAGGAGTTTTCCAGAGGCCTCACCATAGAGGAGTTCGCAGAAATATTGAAAGGAGATATTGTGAATTCCAGCTATGATAAAGAGAGGATGCTGTACGGTTACACGATAATCGACAGCCTGAAGGCCATACTTTCGATGAGCGCATTCGAGTACATAAGAATATACGGATGGACAAGCGAGAGAGCTCTGATATTCACATCCGTCACCTACGGGCGCTCTCCGATGGTGGCAATAAGGGCCAACCCTCTGAAACCGGCGATGGTCGTCTATGTCAGACCCAAGAGCATGGACGAGCTGGCCGTAAAGCTGGCGGATATAGAGAGGATACCCCTTGTAAGGACACCGCTCAATGAAAAGGAGATAATAGAGTATATGAGAAAAATGGAGGTCTAAGTATGGACGCAGGAATAGTCAGCTACGGAGCATACATACCGAGATATCGAATAAAACCCGAGGAAATAGGAAAGGTCTGGGGCGAGGACGGCGCCGCCAGAGGAAAGGGCCTCGGAATACTCGCCAAATCCATACCCTCTCCCGACGAAGATGTTATCACTATCTCTGTGGAAGCGGCGAGAAATGCGCTGAAAAGGTCGGGGATAGACCCGCAGGAAATAGGTGCCATATATACCGGCTCGGAATCGCATCCGTATGCTGTCAAACCCACATCGACAGTTGTGGCGGAGGCCATCATGGCGGCACCTGACATGACTGCGGCGGATTATGAGTTCGCATGCAAAGCCGGAACCGCAGCACTGCAGAATGTCCTCGGTCTGGTGGAATCCGGAATGATAAAGTACGGTGTGGCCATAGGCGCAGATACATCTCAGGGAGCCCCCGGAGACCCGCTCGAATACAGCGCATCCGCAGGAGGTGCCGCATATCTCGTGGGAAAAGAGAGGGTGATAGCGAAAATAAACGGAATGTACTCCTACACAACGGACACGCCTGATTTCTGGAGAAGAGAAGGACAGCCTTACCCCAGTCACGGCGGGAGATTCACGGGTGAACCCGCATATTTCAGGCATGTTCTCACGGCCGCGAAAAAGATGATGGAAAAGATGGGCACAAAACCGGAAGATTACGATTATGTCGTGCTTCACCAGCCTAACGGAAAGTTTCCGAGAAGGGCTGCAAAGAAGCTGGGTTTTGCACCAGAACAGCTTGAGATCGGCCTCTTGACCCCGAGAATAGGGAACACATATTCCGGAGCCGTGCCTCTGGGACTCTCGGCTGTTCTCGATATATCGAAACCCGGTGACAGAATACTCGCGGTTTCTTTCGGCTCTGGCGCAGGTTCGGATGCGTTTGACATAACGGTCACGGATGAGATGGAAAAATTCGAAAGGAAAAGGGCACCGCTGGTCTCGGAGATGGTAGAAAATGAGGTGTTCATAGACTACGCGGCCTATGTGAAATACAGAAAAAAGATAAGGAGGAAGGGCGAATGAGAGATGTTGCTGTTATCGGTATAGGAATAACGAAGTTCGGAGAGCTCTGGGAGCGCTCCTTCAGGGACATAGGTATAGAAGCGGGAATAAAGGCGATAGGAGATTCGGGAATATCCGGGGCGGATATAGATGCGCTCTACATTGGAAACATGTCGGCGGGTGCCTTTGTGAATCAGGAGCATGTGGCCTCGCTCATAGCCGATTATGTGGGTCTCGCCCAGACCTCGCATGTTCCTGCAACAAGAATAGAGGCCGCCGGAGCATCCGGAGCCGTGGCATTCAGGGAAGCTTTCCTTTCGATAGCATCGGGAATGCACGATATCGTCGTGGTCGGCGGAGCGGAAAAGATGACCGATATAGGAGACGAACTCGCTAACTCCGTTCAGGCGATGGCCATAGACCAGGAATGGGAGACCGTTTTCGGTGCGACATACGCATCCCTTCATGCGATGATGGCCAGAGCACACATGGAAAGATACGGCACGACGAGGGAGCAGTTGGCTATGGTATCCGTGATAAATCACAGGCACGGCGCTCTCAATCCCGATGCCCAGTTCCGGAGAGAGATAAATATCGATACTGTGCTCAGGTCCGGTATGGTTGCCGACCCGCTCCGGGTTTTCGACATGTGCCCGTTATCGGACGGTGCCGCCACCGTGGTTCTGGCATCCGCCGATATTGCCGAAAAATTCACGGACAAGCCGGTGAAAATAAAGGGGATAGGGCAGGCATCCGATACGATATCGCTGCACGACCGCAGAGACATAACAACCATGGATGCAACGGTTTACGCCGCAAAGAGGGCCTACGATATGGCTGGGATAAAGCCGGAGGATGTGGATTTCGCAGAGGTCTATGACAGCTCCACCATAAGCGAGATAATGGCAATAGAGGACCTCGGTTTCTTCGACAAAGGAAAGGGAGGAAAAGCCGCCGAAGATGAAAAAATAGCGCTCGGAGGTGAGATTCCCGTGAACACATCGGGAGGACTGAAGTCAAGAGGACATCCGGTGGGAGCTACAGGTGTCGCTCAGATAGTGGAGATAGTAAAACAGCTCAGAGGCGAAGCGGATAAAAGACAGGTCGAAGGCGCCAAAATAGGTCTTGCACATGCGATAGGCGGAACCGGTGGAACCGCCGTTGTGAGCATACTGGAGGCGATGAGATGAGCGTCAGCGAGTCTGAGACCTACTTTGTACCTAAAGCATTGAAGGAGGTCGTATAATGAACATGCCGAGGTTCTGGAGAGAGATAAGTGGAAGGTATAATCTCATAGGAAGCAGGTGCGGAAACTGCGGAGAGTACTTCTTCCCGAAGAGAGACATCTGCCCGAAATGCCACAGAAAGAGCATGGGAAAGATGGAAAGCGTCAAGTTCTCAGGTACTGGAAAGGTAATATCATACTCGATAGTGCACGACCCGCACCCCGCATATTCGGACATGAGACCCTATGTGATGGCGATAATCGAGCTCGATGAGGGTCCTAAGCTGACATCTCAGATAGTGGACTGCGAGCCGGAAGATGTGCATACCGGAATGAGGGTCAAGGCAACATTCAGAAAACTGGCGGAAGACGGGAAAGAGGGCGTGATATTCTACGGTTACAAGTTCAAACCGGAGTGAGAGCATGAGGGATTTTCGAGTTGCGATAGCGCAGGTGCATGCCGAACTGCGAAACAAGGAAAAAAACATCGAAAAGATTGAAAAGAGCGCTGAGGAAGCTAAGGAACTGGGAGCACAGCTTCTGATTTTTCCAGAGCTTTTTCTCACGGGATACAATATAAGGAACGATCTTTTCAGGCTCGCTGAGGCAATCGACGGAGAATTCGTGGAAAGACTGTTAAAAGTCGCTGAAAAAGAGGATATGCATATCATATTCGGGATGCCCGAGAGAGAGGGAGAAAAGATATTCAACTCTGCGGTGCTGTTATCTCCGGACGGCGGGAGATTCACATACAGAAAACTCATGTTTCCCAACTTCGGACCCTTTGAGGAAGGGCTTTACTTCACACCGGGAAACGAGCTGCCTGTGTTCGATACGGAGCTCGGAAAAATCGGGATAGAGATATGCTATGACCTCTTTTATCCCGAGATAACGAAGACATATGCAGGAAAAGGAGCGGAGATCATCGTGAACATCTCGGGCTCACCGAGCATAAGCAGAGCGCTCTTCGAAAAGGTGCTGCTCGCAAGAGCGATAGAGAACACTTCATACGTCCTTTATTCCAATAACATAGGCACACAGATAGGGCTCGTCTTCTGGGGTGGCTCAAGGATAGTATCACCGAGAGGAGAGATAATCGCCGCGGGCGATGCCTACGAAGAGGGCATGGTGGTGGCAGACCTTAAAAAAGAGGATTTGAGGCTCGCAAGACAGTATAGACCCACATTCAGGGATACGAGGTCCGAAATTCTGAAGAAGATGTACGAAGCATGGGAAAAATGAGGGGACAAAAACTTATATGAGCGGAGTGATGACCACGAGGTGAAACCATGAGCAGTGATGTTAAATCTGCGAAGCAGAACGCAAAGATGATGGCGCGGAGCTTAGAGAGGATGAACGAGATACTCAAATTGAGGAAAAAGGCGAAGAAACTAAGACTTAAAATAGCAAAATATGAAGAAAAGATAAGAAAATACGAGACACAGGTAAGGAAGCTGAAGGAAAAGGCAAACCGACTTGAGCAGAAGGCAAACCAGCTGGAAGGAAAGACCGAAAGATACTGACGGTGCGTAGATGCTTAAAAAAGAGGAACTTCGAGACCTGTCTCTAAAGGCAAATGCTGTCCGAAGGCACATCATAGAGATGGTCTACAACGCCGGTTCGGGACACCCTGGGGGCTCGCTTTCCGCAACCGACATACTCGTTGCACTGTACTTTCACATAATGAAATACGATGCAAAGAACCCCAAATGGGAAGATAGAGACAGATTTGTACTTTCAAAAGGGCACGCCGCTCCTGCCTTATATGCCGTGCTTGCAGAAAAAGGTGTTTTTCCCGTGGAAGAGCTCCTGACGCTGAGAAAGATAGGCTCGAGACTGCAGGGACACCCCGACATGAGAAAGCTTCCCGGCATAGAAGCATCCACAGGCTCTCTGGGACAGGGACTTTCCATAGCCAACGGGATGGCACTGGCCGCAAGGCTTGACAGAAAGCTGTACAATGTTTATGCAATGCTCGGTGACGGGGAGATAGAGGAAGGGCAGATATGGGAGGCCGCTATGTTCGCCTCGCACAACAAACTCGACAACCTCATAGTCTTTCTTGACCGTAATAAACTGCAGATTGACGGAGAGACCGAAACCGTGATGTCCATAGAACCGATAGCGGACAAGTGGAAGGCCTTCGGATGGGAGGTGAGGGAGATAAACGGTCATAATTTCAACGAGATTACAGAGGCCGTGGAATGGGCGAAAACGGTTAAAGGAAAACCGGTGATGATAATAGCGCACACGGTTAAGGGCAAAGGGGTCTCTTTCATGGAAGGAGCGGTGCACTTTCACGGAAAACCTCCGAACGATGAAGAATACGAGATAGCGATAAAGGAGCTGGATGAGGAGAGAAAGGAGATTATGGGAAATCTGGGAGGTGGTGAGTGATGTGGGAGATGGCGAGTCAGAGAATTGCGTTTGGCAAAACACTGGTGGAAATAGGGAAAGAGAACAAAGACCTCGTCGTTCTCGGTGCGGACCTCTCTTCATCCACCAAAACCAGCTTCTTCGAGAAAGAGTTCCCGGAGCGCTTTTTCAACTGCGGTATCGCGGAAGCGAACATGATGGGTGTGGCGGCAGGCCTTGCGGCATCTGGAAAAACCGTTGTTGCCAGCACGTTTGCCGTATTCGCTACCGGAAGGTGCTATGATCAGGTCAGACAGTCGATAGCATATCCGGCATTAAATGTGAAAATAGTGGCATCCCATGCAGGAATAACCGTCGGAGGTGACGGTGCCTCGCATCAAACCGCCGAGGACATAGCGCTCATGAAGGTCATACCAAACATGAAAGTGGTCGTGCCTGTGGATGCAATAGAAACAAAAAAGGCTGTAAGGGCAATAATAGAGGAAGAAGGGCCGTATTACATGAGAATGGGCCGTTCGGATGTTCCTACGATAACCGATGAAGGCGACAATTTCAAGATAGGAAAAGCCAGCATGATGCGGGAAGGAAGCGATGTCACCATCATAGCAACCGGAATAATGGTTTCACAGGCTCTTAAAGCAGCGGAGATGCTGAGACTCGAAGGAATAGAAGCGATGGTCGTGAATATGAGTACCATAAAACCTCTGGACAGCACGACCACGTTGATGGCAGCCAAGAAGACCGGTGCCGTGGTAACAGCAGAGGAGCACAGCGTGATATTTGGCCTCGGGAATTCCGTAGCAATAACCCTCGGAGAAAAGTACCCTGTTCCGCTCAAAAGGGTCGGAATACCGGATACCTTTGGGGAATCGGGGGAATGGAACGAACTGATGATAAAATACGGATTAACGCCGGATGACATAGTTTCGGCGGTAGAAGACGTAATAAAACAAAAATAGGAGGAATAAAATGAAAATATTTCTTGATACTGCGAATGTCGAGCATATCCGGGAAGCGGCTTCGTGGGGCATAGTAGACGGAGTCACCACAAATCCAAGTCTCATAGCGAGAGAAGGCAGAGACTTCAGGGGAGTCGTAAGAGAAATTTGCGAGATAGTTGACGGACCGATAAGCGCCGAGGTAATAAGCCTTGATGCGGACGGAATGGTGAAAGAAGCGAGGGACCTCGCAAAAATCCATAAGAACATAGTCATCAAGATACCCATGACAGTCGAAGGATTGAAAGCTGTCAAAACACTGAGCTCGGAAGGGATAAAGACCAATGTAACCCTTGTCTTCTCTGCAAATCAGGCACTTCTGGCCATGAAAGCCGGCGCCACCTATGTAAGCCCATTCGTCGGAAGGCTTGACGACATAGGACACAACGGGATGGAAATTGTGGCCCAGATTCTGGACATGATAGGCAATTACGGCTTTGAAACGGAGGTCATAGTTGCAAGCGTGAGGCATCCGCTGCATGTTCTGGAAGCGGCATTGATGGGTGCGGACATAGCAACCGTCCCGTTCTCCGTGCTTGAGAAGATGGTAAAGCACCCAAAGACAGACGAAGGCATAGACAGATTTCTGAAAGATTGGGAAAAGGTTCCCAAGTGATATCATGGATATATTAAAAAGAGGAATTCTCAGACTGGAATGGGCGAGAGAGCACATGGATGTGATGAAAGCCGTAAGAAAAGAGCTGAAAGATTACGGGGTGCTGGAAGGTGTAAGAATGTCGATGGCCCTTCATGTTGAAGCAAAGACGGGGATATTGGCCCTCACTCTGGCGGAGGCAGGGGCAAAGGTGAGGCTGGCCTCCTGCAACCCGCTGTCCACGGATGACTCCGTTGCCGCGGCTTTAAATGAGGAATACGGCCTCGAGACCTTTGCAAAGAAGGGAGAGAGCAATGAGGAATACTATGAAAATCTCAAACATGTTCTGGATTTGAGGCCGCAGATTGTCATCGATGACGGTTCGGACCTCATTTTCCTACTGCACACCGGGAGAAAGGAACTTTTGAGCGGGATATGGGGTGCAAACGAGGAGACGACCACAGGAGTAATCCGGCTGAGAGCCCTTGAAAAGGATGGAGAACTGAAGTTTCCGGTCATAGATGTGAACGATGCTTATATGAAGCACCTGTTCGACAACAGATATGGCACGGGGCAGAGCACATTCGACGGGATATTCACGGCCACAAACCTTCTGATAGCGGGCAAGAGCTTCGTTGTCGGAGGTTACGGATGGTGCGGAAGAGGAATAGCCATGAGGGCCAAGGGTCTCGGCGCGGATGTCATAGTTACGGAGGTTGACCCGATAAAGGCGATAGAGGCCAGAATGGACGGGTTCAGGGTTATGCCCATGATAGAAGCGGCGAAACAGGCTGATTTCATCGTGTCGGTTACCGGCTGCAAGGACATAGTCAGAAAGGAGCACTTTGAAGTCATAAAAGACGGTGCGGTTCTTGCCAATTCGGGCCATTTTGACAACGAGATATCGAAAAAAGACCTTGAAGAGATGTCCGTGGAAAAGCGGAGAGTAAGAGACTTCGTAGATGAATACACCCTTAGGAACGGAAAGAAGCTCTATCTTCTCGGAGAAGGCCGACTGATAAACCTTGCCGCAGGTCAGGGGCATCCCGTGGAGATAATGGACATGAGCTTTGCGATACAGGCCCTCAGTGCGGCTCATATAGCGAAAAACCACGAGAAAATGGAGAAAAAGGTCTATCAGGTGCCTTATGAAATAGATGAAAAGGTTGCGGGGATAAAACTCAGATCCATAGGAATACACATAGACCGGCTTACGCCGGAGCAGATAAAATATGTGAACGACTGGAGGGAAGGGACATAGTTATTTGGGAGAGACCGTATATTTCAGATCGTATTTGAACGCCCTGTAAGCTCCGTGAAGAGCACATATACTCGATACTGATAGGGCCCCTATGTATCCTATGTCAATCCAGAGTATGGTTCTCTTAGATGACTCGGTGATTATGAAGAGCGCCGTTGCAGTTGAAGCGCCGAAAACCGGGGTGGGAATTCTATTCTCTACCTGTATGGGATAGGCTCCGTCATAGGAAGGCATTGGTAGATATTCCACAAGAACCTCTTCCTCTGACTGACCAAATATGATATCCTTTTCATGTGCAGCAATCCCCTGCAATTTCTTGGTGGTAGAGCTTATTCCTGCAAAGGTTATCAAATATGAGAGAAAGAACAGAATCGGCGGAATCGGAGCATATCCAGTATACATAGAGAGAAGCATGGCACCCAGACCTATGATCCCGCTTGTTTCCCAGAGAACGTGGAACTTTATCCACCAAGGAATGGAAGAGAGCTTCTCCGTTAAAGGAGCGTCGGAGAGCCATATATCCGCTATATCCGAGGTGCCTACACCCCACCTTGCGAGTTGCTTCCACTGGGAATCGAACTCTTCTCTCCATGTACGGCCTTCTATGGCATTTCCAAAAATCGGTATCTTCAGAGACACCAGTTTTATATTCTTTCTTCCAATCTTTGTTCTTACTTTCCAGTAAAGAGATGAATCTTCCTGTATAACATCTGCCCTCCAATAACCGCACCTGTCGAGGAGATCGAGGCTGATGCCATAGGATGAAAAATTGGTATTTATCAAGGCTCCAAAATTGCTTACGATGGAGTCATATGTCGTAGAAAGTGCAATGTTCCTTGAAAAGAATTTGATACCGTCCAAGTTGTTTATAAGGGCAATTATAGGCTGGAAGATGGCATTTTTTCTATTCTTTTCGCCAAGATATCTATAAGTGAAGTACTCAAAATAACCGCTCGGGAACCAGAAATCTATGTCTGTGTCGTGAATGACAACCTCTTTGTCGGCAACAAGGGGCTTCAATCCCTCCATGAAATTCTTTGTATATTCCATGGTTTTTTCACTTGCCTTATCTGGAAAAACAAAGTTTCTTTCGTATCTCACCGCGCCTATGAGTTTTCCGGCGTATGCCATTGCAGATGACTTTCCCCTGACTATACCTTTTTCCGGGGGATGGACTATCATGAATACATTGCTGTACTTCTTCTGAAGCTGTCTTACTAAATCCTGGGCTTTTTCATCATTCTGCTCCAGAACAAAAGCGACCGCTATGCTATCCGATATGCCGGATTTCTTAACCGAAATAACGGTCTCCTCATAGAGTTCCTTTTTTTCTTCTTTATATGCGGGTACAAGGACTATATGAAAGAGGTCTTCATAAGAATCTTCTATCTGAGGGAAGAAATCGGTCTTCACGTTTCTCTTTATCTGTCTGAGAGCGTATACAGATAACGGGAGATTAATAAATGACTTGTAGACAATGAGCAGAATTATAAGAGTTCCCACCAGAACCGCCAAATTCATATCTATAAGAGCGCAGAGAGCAAATAAAGCAAGAATGAAGATAGAGACTATCAATGGTACCTTATACAGCCTCTTCCTTTTTTTGAGATCGTAATTGTCGTCTTCCATCATATCCAAATTGGCAGAGCAAATACCGGTATTTAAAACTTTCCTATATTCTGCCGTGTTGCATAACTCGCTTCGAGTTATGTACCAGAGCAGCTCTTCTTAGAGTGTGAATACAGGAGAAGCGGAGACGACGGTTTTTCAGACCAGTCTTGAAAAATCATCATAAACCTCTTTTCTGTGTCCGATAAACAGGATGATTACTTTCTGATTTTTATAGTCTATCTCATAGATGGCCCGATACTCTCCGATTCTCAAGCGCCAGAAATCCGAATGCTTCAACCGTTCTCCTTTTTCCGGTTTGGAGGACAGCTCGCGAAGCTTTTTTCTTATCCTCTCTCCAACAGTTTTTTCGAGATTCTCAAGGACTCTGCTGGCCTTCGGATGAAGCAGAACCACATAGCCCATATCCTCT
>WALJ01000152.1 GCA_015522885.1 Thermoplasmata archaeon | reverse complement strand
GCATTTCCAGATTCCGCTAAAGAGGGTTTGGAGCGCTCCGAGGTTCGGTTCCGGAGCCTCTTCCTTTCCGATGCCTTCTGCCATGTATGAGAATATGTCGGTCTGCGCTCCTATCCTGAAATTTCTCAGACCGAGGTAGTACATGGCTTTTATCTCTAAGATTATGTTCTCTGGTGGCCTGAAAACAGGCTTTCCGTACATCGGCTCTATGCAGAACGAGCATCCTCCTGTGAAATATCTGGGACATCCCCGAAAGCTCTCTATCTCGGCTATGAGATAGCGCGGAAAATCAGGGTGATACCTGACGAGTTCCGCACCTTTGACCGACCATTCCAGCCATTCTTCATAGGTTCTGTTCCTCTGTGTAAACCGTCCCTTTTCGAGAAGGTCGAAGACACTGGCCTCCGCATCGAGCTTTGCAACATAATCGTATCCCAGAGTATCCGCTTCCTTAGAAAATCTGGCAACGGGCCCGCCCAGTATCGTGGTGCCCTTTGTATTGGCCGCTATTTCCCTCAATTCGTTCGTCGACGCGGGAAGCCCTCTCATGTATCTGCCGGGAACTATCGCACCGCCTATCACAGCCACATATTCCGCTTTTTCCGGATATTCTCTGCCCTCCCCTCTTCTGTACCGGTCTATCGTTATGTATCTCACATCCTGTTCAAAGGCGGAGAGCGCTCCCCAGAGATATCTCGGATACTGCGATATGTACGGGGGCACTCCGAGGGATGCGGGCTCATCCACATAGCCGTCGATTATGAGGAACACGGTGGAAAATCGGGCCGGTAAATAAAGATGTGCAGGGAGAGGAGGTGCATGATAGCGCAAAAAATGAATGACCAAATACACAAGCTGTGAGGGTATAGAAACACAGTCAAAGACATTATAACTTTAGAAGCTTATGTCTGTGACTATAATCTCTGTCCTCCCCACCGTAAAGTATTTTGGGACACTATAGAGTCTTGCCGAGGTAAAACTTTAATAATAAGTCGCTGATGGCGGAGTGTGATAATATGAACGGACTGAAACCCCTGACAGTGCTTAATCAGGCAATAAACAGCCCAGTGATAGTGGAACTCAGAAGCGGCAAGGAATACCACGGAATCCTCGACGGCTATGACCCGCACATGAATGTCGTGCTCAGAAATGTCGAGTACATACACGGAGAGATAACGGAGCGCTTCGACAAGATAATACTCCGCGGAGATAATGTTATATACATCTCACCGTAAGGGGGGAAAACATGTCAAAAGGCACACCTTCAATGGGTAAACGAAGCGGCAAAAAGACGCACATACGCTGCAGAAGATGCGGACACCACTCATACCATGTCCGCCACAAAGTGTGCTCTTACTGCGGATACGGGAGAAGCTCGAAGACGAGGAGTTATAACTGGGCCAAGGTGCATTGAGTTGCCGTTAAAAGAAGCCTGCGGTGTTGTGGGTATCTACTCCCCCGAGCAGGTTTCTTACGACCTTTTTACGGCTCTGCGGGTTCTTCAGCACAGGGGGCAGGAGAGCGCCGGAATCTCTGTTTTTGACGGAACAATTAAGACATACAAGGATATGGGGCTCGTTACCGAGGTATTCAGGGAAAAGACCCTTGAAAAACTGAAAGGTAACATCGGTATCGGGCATGTGAGGTATTCCACGGAAGGAGCATCCGTTCAGAGAAATGCTCAGCCCATAGAAACGAGTACAACCATAGGAAAGCTTGCCCTGGGACATAACGGAGAGCTTGTCAATGCCGGCACCCTCAGAGAAAAGTACAAGGAAAAGGGATGGGGCTTCTTTTCAAATACGGATTCGGAGATAATAATTAGAATACTTGCCAAGGAACTCCACGAAGGCAGAAAGCCTGTTTCGGCCATAAAAAGCACTATGAGGGAGATATCCGGTTCTTATTCCCTTGTTCTGCTGATAAATAACCGGCTTTTCGGTATAAGGGACCCCCTCGGAATCAAACCTCTTGCAATCGGAAAGAAAGGGGATAAATACATAATCGCATCGGAAAGCGTGGTATTCGATGCTCTGGATGCTGAGATGCTGAGGGATGTCCGACCGGGAGAGATCGTCGAGATAGGCGAGAATGGAATGAGGTCGTACTCTATTCCGACACCTGAACATCCCGCACACTGCTTTTTCGAATGGGTCTACTTTGCAAGGTCCGATTCGGTCATTGACAGCGTTCTCTCATATGATGTGAGAAAGAAGATAGGCAATATACTCGCAAAAGAACACCCTGTGGATGCAGACCTCGTGGTGCCTGTCCCGGATTCCGGCCGTTCCTATGCCATAGGTTACTGTGAGGCCTCGGGCATCGGTTACGGAGAAGGGCTGATAAAAAACAGATATGTGGAAAGAACATTCATAATGCCGAAACAGATAATGAGAGAATATAATGTCTCTGTCAAGCTCAATCCCATAAAATCGATGGTGCGCGGGAAGAGAATTGTCCTTGTGGACGACTCTATCGTAAGAGGAACGACCATGAGGAAGATAGTATCTATTCTCAGAAAAGCCGGAGCAAAGGAGGTTCATGTGAGGATAGGCTGTCCGAAGATAATCGCACCATGCTATTTCGGAATAGACATGAAGACAAGGGCCCAACTGATAGCCTCGGATAAATCCGTGGAAGAGATAAAAGAGAGCATAGGTGCCGACTCTCTCGGATATGTCAGTATAGAAGGGCTGGTGGATGCCATAGGAAAGGACCGAAAAGACCTGTGTCTTGGGTGCATTACGGGTGAGTATCCTATTAAAGTAGAGGGCGAAAAGCTCAGAGGACAGGAAGTGCTTGATAGATATATCGATTGATAAGTCTCATATACTTCTTTGCATAGTTGGGGAAATATTGCCTTGAGATATCCAATAGCAGGCGTGATCTAGTTGGTTAGGATTAGGGCCTTCCAAGCCCTCTGCCCGGGTTCAAATCCCGGCGCCTGCACTCGCTCACTGCGTTCGCTCGCACAGGCGCCTTAGTCGCAAAGACGTTACTTTGCTCCTCCCAACGCCTGCACTCGCTCGCTATGGTTGGTCATGCAGTCGCCTCACAAAAAAACGAAATTCTGCGAATTTCGTTCACACGGCCTTTTATCCTCAAAAGGCCTGCTCAATAAGTAGAACATTATAGAAAGTTGCCACTGTGGCTTAGCAGCGGGTTTTCCCCACCGGCTCTTCGAGCCTCGGAAAAACCGGTAAAAGGAACAGCGGGCTTACAGCCCACTAAACGCAACTATAAAGCCACCTATAACATCTTGCCACTGTGGCTTAGCGGTATCCGCACTTATATCCTCATAAGTGCTCTACACGCTAATCCACCTATAACATCTTGCCACTGTGGCTTAGCGGTATAGCGACGCCTTGGTAAGGCGTAGGTCGGGGGTTCGATTCCCCCCAGTGGCTCTAAATAAGCGGAGCG
>WALJ01000151.1 GCA_015522885.1 Thermoplasmata archaeon | reverse complement strand
CCAGTTGTTCGAGGCGGTGTTGTTGGTGATAGTGTTGTTGCTAGAGGAGTAAAGGTAGATGCCACCCCCGTTGTTTGATGCGTTGTTGTTCGATAAGGTGTTGTTTGTGGAATAGGCAAGGTAGATGCCATCCTCGTTGTTCGAGGATGCATTGTTGTTCGATAAGGTGTTGTTGCTGGAGAAGTCGACAGAGATACCTTTCCAGTTGTTCGAGGATGCTGTGTTGTTGGAGATTGTGTTGTTGCTGGAAGAGTCGAGGTAGATGCCATAATCGTTGTTCGAGGCGGTGTTGTTGGAGATTGTGTTGTTACTGGAGGAATAGAGTCCGATGCCATATGTGTTATTTGTGGCGGTGTTGTTGTTTAGGGTGTTGTTGCTGGACCCAACGAGGTAGATGCCAACAACGATGAGGTAGATGCCAACCAAGTTGTTCGAGTTTGCGGTGTTGTTGAATATAGTATTGTTGTGGGAAAGGTAGAGATAGATACCTGCCCCGGTGTTTGTGTTTGCGGTATTGCTTCTTATCCTGTTTCTTGAAGAAAAGCCCAGAACTATTCCAACAGTTCCACCACTAACATTCTGCCCTTCCACAGTTACATCGGTGCAGTTCGCAAGTATCACTTCTCCAGCACCATCGGGAACAGTTCCACCAGTCCGGTTCTTCCAGTAATAGACTGGTTTGCCGTTCACGGTGTTTGATGTGTCTATCTGGTGGGTGTTCCAGTGTTCTAGATTGTATCCAAAAATAACTAACCCATCTCTAACCATTATGTTGTTCGATACGGCATTTCTGCTGGAGGATTCAAGGTGGATGCCAACCCTGTTGTTCGATACAGTGTTGTTCGATACGGTGTTGTTACTGGAGTAGGAGAGATGGATGCCATAAGAGTTGTTCGATACGGTGTTGTTCGATACAGTGTTGTTACTGGAGTAGGAGAGATGGATGCCATCCCAGTTGTTCGAGTTTACGGTGTTGTTCGATAAGGTGTTGTTACTAGAGTAGGAGAGAGGGATGCCGACCAAGTTGTTGGAGACAGTGTTGTTCGATACAGTGTTGTTACCGGAATCGTAGAGTAATATTATACCATCCCAGTTGTTCGATACAGTGTTGTTCGATACAGTGTTGTTACTGGAAGAGTCGAGATAGATGCCATAAACGTTGTTCGATGCTGTTACATTTTCCACCCTAGCATTGCTAACATTATACATGCCCAATCCAGAGTTCCCGTATGTATTGCCATTCCCACTGGCATCATGCAAACTGCAATTCCTTACTATGAAATGAACCGTGGTGTTTCCTATGTAGAGACAGTAACCATAGCCAGTCCCGTTTATGTCATAATTTTCTATTATGTATGGGTCCGCTTCCGTCCCGCTACCGTTCCACCCCTCGGATGCCGCCTGATTCGCAAAATCCGTGTCGTTGTCTATCCTTATCGGTGCATGGGACTGAAGGCCTTTCAATGATGGCGATGGTTTGCTGTTTATTTCTTGGCCATTTGTGGACGAAGGAGTGGCCCTCGGATTCTGTCGGGAAGGCTCGGAGTTCTCGAGCGCTGGTGAATATAGAGGCATGAAGGAATGTAGGCCATCCATATATGGCATATCTCTAACATCATCAAAAGCACCCACGCGATGATGCAATGGTAACTCTCTGGAGTATATGTCTTTCATATATCCGAATTTCTCATGGTTGTTATGCTTATGCAAGAATCTATCATGCAATCTTGGAGAAAAAGCAGGGTCTGAGAACATGTCCCACTCGTGCAGCTCAGGGTCAAAATCATGGGGGTGCATTCCAAATATTGGGTCAAAAGGCCGAGGATTATGGGGGATTGGAGTATCTCTTTCTTTGGAAATATCAGCTTTATTGTTTCTTTCCATGCTGGGAAAATTCTGTGCCTGAGTAGAATTATGGACTTCTTTGTCTGCTTTTTCCGGTAATGCACTGCCGATATTTTCGCCTGCATCTCCTATCATAATGGAGATGTTCAGAGCCAGAAGCATGGCCATCAGAGCAACACTCAACGCTTTTTTGGGAAGCTCTTTATTTCTGGACATGGTATCCCATGGAAGAGATATGGGTGGTGCATATAAACTTTTTCTTCATGTATTTGATTTGTCATCCTTAATAGATATAGCACTTCCATTCCCAAACCTTATAGCCCCCATGCGATTCCCAGCCGATGCCCCTACTTTACCCGCCCTATGGTACGCTTGGGGTAAAGGTTCAGGATACAGGAAGCGCGCGAACAAGCCCACATATGACCCTGCCGGAAAGGCGAAGATGGCGGAGCCGATGAGACCTGCTATATATGTGAAGTAATCAAATTCCCTTTACATTTCTGTCCTTCAGTATCGTCCCTATTCCCGAGTTTCCGTCCGCCCTATTTCTTTCACGATTCTCTCTGCGCTCTCTCCCGGCTTTTCTGATTTATAGATTGCTCTGCCCACTATGACAAAGTCCGCTCCGGCATCTATCGCATCCCTTGCGGAGCCCCCCTGAGCGCCGACTCCCGGGCTCAGTATCAGCAGGTCTCCTATTATGCTTCTGAGGCGCTTTATCCTTTCAGGCCTCGTGGCGGGTGCGATTATACCGGAAACACCGGCTTTAACCGCCGCATCCGCGAGTTCGTCGGCCACCTTTGCGGTGAACTCCTTTCCTCCGGGGTGGCTCATTTCCGTAACTGCGAAGACATCCATGTCTCCGGCGGCATCCACGCAAGCCTCCAGCGAATCCGAGCCTGCGAAAGCATGGGCTATCACACCGGAAGCACCTCTTCTTTTCACCTGTTCGACTATCAAACGGTTCGTGTTCGGTATGTCCGCAACCTTGAAATCACAGATAACAGGTGCCATTTCAGAGAGTTTTTTCACTATTTCCATACCGGCGCTCAGCACCAGCGGATAGCCCACTTTGATAGCATCCAGATAATCCTTCACCTCTTCCGCGATTCGTAGAGCCCTTTCAGGGTTCGTTTCGTCGAGAGCGAGTATCAGACCGGTCTTTCTCTCCATTACAGCACTCCCAGAAGGGTTTCCAGCTCCCACGGTGTAACCTGAGACCGGTAATCTTCCCATTCCTTCTTCTTGATGTGGAGGAAGTGCTCGAATATGTGGCTTCCCAGGGCTTCTTTCATGTAATCGCTCTCTTCCATGACCTTCAGAGCGTGTCCGAGGCTCTCCGGCAGGCTCTCGATACCAAGTTTTTCCCTTGTCTTCTCATCCATATGAAACAGGTCCTTTTCCACCGGTTTAGGAGGCTCTATTTCCTCTTCTATTCCTTTGAGGCCGGCATAAAGAAGAACTGCGAACTGCAGATACGGGTTTCCCGCAGGGTCAGGGTTCCTCACCTCGGCCCTTGTTCTCCGCTCTCTTCCGGCAGGTATGCGAATGAGAGCGCTCCTGTTGTGGAAGGCCCATGAGATGTAGACAGGTGCTTCATATCCGGGAACAAGCCTTTTGTATGAATTTGCCCATGAAGCGAGCACGGCACAGTTCTCCTTTGCATATTTCAGTAGCCCTCCGATGTAATGGCGTGCGACATCGCTGAGCCCCTTTTCACCGTCAGGGTCATAGAAAGCGTTCTCCCCGTCCAGAGTGAACAGGGACTGGTGTATGTGCATACCGTTCCCGTTCTCCCCGTATATCGGTTTTGGCATGAAAGTTGCGTGGAGTCCGTGCATCTTCGCAACATTCTTGACCGCATGCTTCAGCGTGAGTATTCTATCAGCGGAGGAGAGCGCATCGGTGTATCTCAGGTCTATCTCATGCTGTCCCGGAGCAACCTCGTGATGTGTGGCCTCGACATCGAAACCCAGGTCATCCAGCATAAGCGCAACCTCTTTTCTCACCCTCTCGGATTCATCCATCGGCAGGAGGTCAAAGTATCTTCCGGAATCCATGGGAATGTTCGTCGGATTGCCTTCTCCGTCCATCTTGAACAAAAAGAACTCGAACTCCGGGCCGGTGTTCATCACATACCCCATCTTCCTAGCCTTTTCAAGTGTTTTCTGGAGCACATATCTGGGGTCTCCCGCGAACCTCCTTCCCCCTGACTCGTATATGTCGCATATCATCCTCGCTGTTTTGAGATTCCCGTCGCTCCACGGGAGTATCTGAAATGTGTTCGTGTCCGGATGCGCCCTCATATCGGATTCGTCTATCGTGGCATAGCCAAGTATCGAAGAACCGTCGAAGAGCACGCCTTCGTCCAGTGCATGTTCCAGCTGGCTGACAGGCAGGGAAACGCTCTTCACTATTCCCAGTATGTCCATAAACTGCATCTGAACGAATTTTATATTTTTTCTCTCGACTATTTTCAGCATCTCGTCCTTATTCATCCCCATCATCCTCCACATAATGCATGCAGTACTCGCATATGTTTCCAACCGCAGGCATCGCTGTCATTCCGTTCTTTCCTTCCCATCTGCTGCAGTAGCCGAAAGCTTCGGGTTTATGTCCGAACTCGCATCTCATGAATTCACCGGCTCCGAATAAGTCTTCGAATTAAAGACTTTCGGATTATTCGGCTCCATCCCGAAAGTTTTAATCGGATATTTTTTTCTCATAATTACCTTGATTCGGATTTCCTTCGGAAATTTTCTATCTGTCATGCATTCAGTTATTTCTGTAAAGCGTATGATGTCGGATGTATAGTCAGAGACATAAGCTTCTAAACTAATGAAGTCTCTGACTAGTGGTCGCCGACCGGAGGAAAGCTGTCTATCAAAGATATAAGTTAACAAAGTTAGGTCGGCGACTATACTTACGGAAAAATAGGCCTGAGGCGGTACAGCAACCTTAGCGCCGGAGGGCTAAGGAACTGGGTGAAGACCTGTGGATTTCGGTTGAATAGACAGGTCTCACCCAATGCGAAAAAACACAGAGGTGTATCAGCTATGGCTATATTAAGTTAGTTTTTATTACGATGATTATGATATTAAGCATTCAAACTTGCTATGGAGTTTTCGAGTTTCGGGATGAAGCCCTGTTTATGTAACACAGCGAGAGAAAAGGCCCCCGTCTATGAGGAAAAATCACCTATCAGTTGTGTCCTTCTCTTTAAGCCACTCTTGCATCTTTTCGAGCGCTCTTCCCCTGTGGGATACCCTTCCTTTCTCCTCGGCGCTCATCTCCGCAAAGGTTCTGCTCTCTCCTTCCGGTATGAATATCGGGTCATAGCCGAATCCGTTGCTCCCCCTCGGTTCTTGTGTAATGTGCCCCGAAACTTCACCTCCGAAGCTCTTTATCTGTTTGCCATCATGGTACGCTATGACTGCGGCGAACCTCGCACTCCTTTCCTCTATTCCATCCATGAGTCTCAAAATGCCCATATAGCCCAAAGTCTCAAAGACATATGCGGAATAAACACCCGGGAATCCGTTCAGAGAATCCACGAAAAAACCCGCATCCTCGAGGAAAAACGGCTCTGAAAACCTCTCTGAAACCCATTTCGCAGAGAAAAGAGCCACATCTTCCAGATTATCTGACTGTATCTCTGGCGGATTCAAATTCTTTTGAATTACCTCAAAGCCCAGTGGGCCGATCTTTTTCTTCGCCTCTTCGACCTTGTTCTCGTTTCCGGTTATGAAATGAATCTTCACGATTCGGAATCCTGTGGGTGATATAAGAATATGGGTTGTTTATCCAGATAATCTTTAAATACCCACATCAGCTTCTCCACTCATGACAGTCCTTGTCCCCAAAGAAATCTTTTTCACCTCTGGAAAGGGAAAGGCTGAGGAAGAACTCCTCAGCTTCGAGATGGCTCTGAGAGAGGCTGGAATAGAGAGGCTGAACCTTGTCAGCGTTTCTTCCATTTGTCCGCCGGGTGCGAGGATAATATCGAAGAAAGAGGGGCTGAAAAAGCTTCAGGACGGACAAATAACCTTCTGTGTGATGTCGAGAATCACGAGCTACGAGCGCGGGGTGGTGAGCGCGGCGGTAGGTCTGGCGAGAACAGCGGATAAAGAGCACTACGGTTATATATCTGAGTATCACGGTCATGTCGGTCTCGATGAAGCGAGGCAGGTTGCAGAGGACATGGCATCGTATATGCTCACATCACTGACAGACATAGATGAGGACGAGGTGAACGATATCCGCTCCGTAGGCGCTTCCATACCGGGGGACGATGAGAACTGGGTAACCGCTCTGGCAGCGGCCATACTGATACTCTAAACGCTCTTCGGTCTGAGTTCCTCGGGAATCTTCCTGTTTTTCCCGTATCCGGCCTTATGAGCGCACTCGACGCATGCCCTCAATTCCGGTACATAGTGCTCATCGCAGACAGCATTCCCGCATACGGAGCAGATGTGCATAGCGGGCTTTCCGCATATATAGCAGAGACCCTGAATCATACGGGCACATCTGTTTTCCGGTTTAAAGTTTTCACTGTCCCTGACAAATCCGATATGAAATTTTATATACGATAAGAAAGAAGACCGGTAAATGATATCGATAAGAGGACTTTTGAAGAGATACGGTGAGATTACGGCGCTCGACGGCGTGAGCGCTCTCTTCAAGGATGGAGAGGTAACAGCGATACTCGGGGAAAACGGTGCGGGAAAGAGCACCCTGCTGAAGATATGCGCAAATGTGATACCTTTCGATGCAGGAACGGTCGAGATAGACGGCATATCTGTAAAAGAAGATTCCATCGAAGCGAGAAAAATAACCGGATATCTGCCTGAGATGCCCTATCTCTACGAAAGGCTCACGGGAAGGGAGTTTCTACAGTTCGTGGCATCCGTAAGGGAAATTGAAAAAGCGGATAAAAGGATAGAAAGTCTGGCAAAACGGCTCGGCATCTCGGATTTCCTCGATTACGAGATAGGCACCTATTCAAAGGGCATGAAACAGAAAATATCGGTCATTGCCGCCATCATCCACTCTCCGAAGAACCTCCTGCTGGACGAGCCTGTGTACGGCCTTGACCCCCTGACATCCAGAGCATTGCAGGATTTCATAAGGGAGCGCTCCGGGACAACCGTGATAGCCACCCATTCCACCGAACTGGTGGAGAAGATTGCGGATACAGTATACATAATGAAGAGGGGCAAGACAGTCTTTAACGGAAAAACAAAGGATATGGTCGACAGATACGGGAGCGTTGAGAATGCCTATTTCTCGGTTATTAAAGGAAAGCGTTAGGATTTATGCGCTCGAACTCACCGAAACATCCAGAAACCTCGGAAAGAAGGCGAGGGAAAGCCCCGCTCTTTACGGCTGGTTCTCGGTCATAATCGCCTTTTCCGTTGTGATGAGCGCGAGACTCACGATCTTCGAGATGAGCGCATCGTTTCCGATGGACATGGAGCAGATTTTCTTTGCTATGTTCTTCCTCTTCATGCTCAAAGCCTCTGCGGATTTTCACAGATATTTCGTGGATTCCAGAAGGATAGAGTACCTCTTCTCATCACCGATATCACATTTCAGGGTCTCATTCGGCATCTTTAACCTGATATTTTGGGTCAATCTCGGCCTCTGGGCGCTCTTCTCCTCCTCATATATTTTCATGCTCTCCCTTTATGAAGTTCCCGTAGGGTACCCCGAGCTTTATCTGAAATTCACTCTCGGTGTTGTTCTTGCGATAGTTCTTGGAGTGGTTCTTGCCATACATTATTTCAGCCCTAAAAGAAGGTTTATGATAGTCCCCGTAATTTTCATCTCCGCTCTGTGGTACTTCCGTGAGCTCTGGCAAATCTTTCTGTTAATTGCGATATCCCTCCCATATCTTCTTTGGGCCCTGAAAATATCTCGCGGTTCCTTCGGCTACGTGGTGAGAAAGGAGAGAAAGAGCGCCGCCGCATACTCAAAAAAGATCAGAAATCCGCTGGAAGCGCTGAGATGGAAGGAGATAACCGTTCTCTGGAGGGACAGGTTGATTCTCAGTTTTCTCATAACCGCGGTATCCGTGGGCATAGGAAGCGGGTATCTGGCAGTTCACATAGACACAGGGATATTTCCTCCCCTTATCCGGCCGTATATCGTTCCGGCCCTGCCCTTCATCTTCCTTTTTCTGGGAAGTTTCATCCTTGCATCCTATCTCTTCGTATTCCCTGCGCTCAACATCTTCCTCTCCGAGGAAAACACCCTCTGGATACTCAAGAACCTTCCTGTTTCGGGAAAGAAGATAGTGTCTGGGAAAACGAGCGCCATGGCACTCGCACTTCTGACAGCTTCCGTTTTCCCCTTCTACTTTTCGATTTTCACAGGATTTAACCGTATTTATCTCGCTTTTGCTGTTCTAATACTGTCGTTCTTTCTTTCTGTGGCCGTGTCCCTGCCTTTCGGGATAAGATATGCGGGAAAGAAATCCGATGTTCTCCTGCTTTACAGCGTCTCTATCCTGCTGTTCACGGTACTTTCCATTGGTGCCTATGCTATAAAAAAGAGCATGGACATGGGTTTCCCCGGCGCTCTGCTCACGATCTTCATTCTGGACTGGAGCGCATTCATTCTTTATCTCTCGCTCGAATACTCGGGAAAGATGATGGACAGAAAATGGGCTAGGTGAAATTTATTTATAGTCGCCGACCTAACTTTGTTAACTTATATCTTTGATGGACAGCTTTCCTCCGGTCGGCGACTGTTAGTCAGAGACTTCATTTACATTACTTTTGGTCGGCGCGTATGATAAAGCCGGACTTACGGATATGCTGCTGAAGGAGGTGTTTGGCAGAGATATGCTCTCATTCATTGCGGTGAACTCCTTAATGTTCGGGGACATAAACAAACTTCTCGAGGATAAGGCGGACAATGCGGTCGAATTCACCCGTAAGAACGAAAAGGCTCACTTTAAGGTTCTGAAGTTCAAGGGGTCCGCTCCTGAAGAAGAAAGGGCCTTCGAATTCCCTGTGGATATGTTTTGCAATACCAGGAAGGAGGTGGCTGAGAGAACTTCGAAGATAATAAAAGGAAAGAAAGAGATGTAATCGGAGCTCAGTAAAATTGAAGTACATGTAGAGTATGGCTCTGATGTGAGAATCGAGGATGCTCATGTGATTTCCTATGACTGGAAAGACTTTTTGCCCGGCCTTCTCATTTATCATAATGGAAGACTCGAAGAGGTGGAACTTTCCTCTTTGGAGTTTATAGATGTATCTGCGAGCAAGGGAATATGGTGTACCGGTTCATTTGAAAAGGGGAAGTACAGGCCGTGCCCGAATAATGCAGTGGTGGGAGAATTCAGGCAGTGTCCGGAATGTGCCAAACCGATAATTCCGATTTTAAGATGCATATTCGAGCCTCAGTGTGACGGCTCTCTCTGCAATGTGGAATTCTGCTCGAGAAAGCATGTGGTTTATCTGGCATTCTTCGGAAACCTCATTAAGGTCGGTATGACCTCACTGCAGAGGGCTGAAAAAAGAGCGATAGAGCAGGGTGCGGATGCCTATGCAATTATCAAAGAGCTTCCCAACAGGCTCGCTGCGAGAAACTTTGAAAAGCATGTCAGCAAGGCGTATCTGATACCTCAGGCGCATTCTTCGAAAGGCATTCTTTCTAAATTCTCAAAGGAAATCGACAAAGACAGGATAAGCGTCATATACACCGAAAAAATCATGGAAATGGAGAGCGAACTCGGTGCTCTGCCGGAACTGAGATTTCTTGACGGGTACCCAATCTCTTTGCCTCTTAGAAGACCTCCTCAACTCAGAGCTACGGCAAGCAGACATTGGGGAAAGGTTCTTGGGATAAAGGGCAAATATCTGATTTACGAGAACAGCGGAATATATGCTCTTAACCTGTCTGACATCGTCGGCAGAAAGATTCAGGGTCTTCTGAGATGAATGTGGGATATAGACATCTCGAGAGCCCTTTTAGCAATCTCCTTGTTTATGGGATGAGGATAGTTGTACGGTTCCTTTCCCGGCCTTTCGTTGTAAAAAGGTCGATTACATCCCGGACATCCCGAGGTAAGAAATGCCGATATCGTGAGCTCTTCCAGAAAAGCTTTCTTTACACCGAAATCCGTCAATTTGCCATCCGTAAATTCAAAATTTCGCCAATTTTTCCTGTAAATTAGGGCATGAGCAAGCTGTATCGCTCTGTATCTTCCCATATCCGGCGCTCTTCCCCAGTTTACGGGTGTGAATGCGAAAAGAGCGGTATAAATGCCCAGATTCTTCAGTTCTATCATGGTCTTTATCAAATCTTCGTCACTCTCTCCGAGGCCCACTATGAGATGGGTGTTTCCTTTCCCAAAGACTTTTACGGATGTTTTCAGGGCATTCCAGTGCCCCTGCCACGAGAATCTGTTGCCGACTCCCGCACCTTTCACTTTTTCAAAAATTTTCGGATTCGCCGCATCCAGAGCGACACTCATGTATTCCACGCCCGCATCTCTTAGCTTTCTCATTTCGTTCTCACCGGTCGGGACTATTGAAACGGATATCGGTGCAATCCCACGGAGTTCTTCAGATAGCGAAAGGACATCATCAACCACGCCTTTGTAATCAAGGGTCTGAAAGCATATTCGTGAGAACAGGCCTTTTTTTTCTTTGAGTACATCCATAACCTCTTCGGTTCGGTACTTCGGCCATATGACTCTGGAGAGCCTGTCGTTCTCTCCATTCTCCTTTCTCTGCGTGCAGAACAGGCAGTTGGAATCGCATCGCTCACCCAGCATTATGTATGCCGTGGTAGGTCTGGCAGACATCTTTATCTTCTTCAGTCCGAGAGTCCCTATGGTTCCTACGGATGGTCTGACATATCGAGGTATCATAGTCTCCAATTCTACATTGTGTATTAATATTTCTGTATGGGGTACTGTGTTGCATAACTTGTTCCTTTGTTATGGAATATTTTACCTGATTTTCCAGTGTCTCATACACCCACATCTGTCATATATAAAGGAAACCCGGAGACATCAAGTTCGCCAAAATCCTGAAAAAGCGCAGGCATGGTCACGGTTGCAGGTAGGTGATACCATGACCGAGGTCTGCAAACACAGAAATAGAAAGGAGAGGGTTGAGAGAAAAGCAGGAGACCTCAAGGTTAGAAAAATGTACGGTTCATACCATACCTGTGCTTCGTCTGCCATAGAAGATGAAAGGAATAAATAGGTGGTAACGATGATGGAAGAATGCATAGTCAGAGACATAAGCTTCCAAACTAATGGT
>WALJ01000150.1 GCA_015522885.1 Thermoplasmata archaeon | reverse complement strand
GATAGAGCACGCTGTCGTCGGTGCGGCTCTTCTCAGGGAATGGGGATATCCGGAGGAACTCGTGAGAATCGTGGAGAGGCACATAGGCGCGGGAATAACGGCCGACGAAGCTGAGAGAATAGGCCTGCCGAAGAAGGATTACATACCCGAGACTCTGGAAGAAAGGATAGTCACTGAGGCCGATAACTACGCCGGAGAGGGAGAAGAAGGGATAAAAAGGCTGGCCGAGAGGCTGAGAAAAAAAGGCAATCCGGGAGCGGCCGAGAGGGTTCTTGCGCTCCACAATCAGATGAAGAGATGCTTAGATTAGGTCTGTCATCCACTTCTTCATCAGCCGTTTGGATGTGGCCATGAACGATATCGAGAACAGTATAAGGACTATGGTTACGGAGTTCCACGGGTTCAGAACGAAACCGAGCGCAAGGCCTGCGGCGGGTGCGTGTTCGGTGTCGGTTATGACCATCACAAATATCGACAGGGAAACGGAAAATGCCGCCAGAGCTATGGTAGCAGCCTCGGGACTCTGAAAAAGCCCTATCGCATGGGGGTGGACGGATATCATGTCGCAACCTATGCCTATCACCGAACTTACGAAATACCCTCCGAGAAGCGACCTCGGTTTTGCGAAATACGAATGCGGCATCGTAAATGCCACGAATGCGCTGGATGCCAGTGCCGCTATAAGAGCAGTCTCCGTCACCACATTGAGCACAAGGAGGATGACAACCATCATTATACCCGCAAGGGTGCACTGGATTATGTACGGGAGAGGGTTCTGCATGAACTGCCTGTCAAATATTCGCATCGGACGGTTAATGCGGTGTGCTTAAAAATCCTTATCCCCATACTTTGAGGCCGTAGGCCATCGCTATGTAAAGAGCATATGCCGCTAGCATGACAATGCCTGAAATCCTGTTTATAACCCCGTATTTCTGCAGAACAGCCAGACCAAAGAAGGAGAGCAGGGCGAACAATCCGCCTGTGAGCATGCCGGCCCCCGTACTTATCGGCGCAATCATCACCGCAACGCCCAGAACGATGAGTATGTTGAAGTTGTTCGAGCCGATTATCGTACCTATGGAGACGGCATCCGAGCCCCTGAGAGACGCTACGACGCAGGTCGCCAGCTCCGGAAGAGATGTGCCTATCGCAACGAGAGAGAGGGCAATTATCCCGGATGGCACGGAGAAGAACAGAGCGATTCCAACCGCAGAATATATCAGTGCCTCGGAGCCGATAAGGACCCCTGCGAACCCGGCTATCACCTTTATCCAGCTTATCAGAGGTCTCTCTTTTTTGACTCCTATCTCCTCTATCTCTTCTATGGCCTCGCTCTCCAGTTTGGCTTTTATTCTCTCGTTTCTGGCGATTCTCAGGAGAGAAATGATGTAGAAAGCATAGCCTATGATGAAGAGCGCTCCGACCCACACCGGAAAAACATCGTAGACAATGAAAAAGAGCATCACGGATGTTACCAGACCGAGTATGAGTATCTCCCTGTTAGCAAGAGGGTCTTTCATTCTGACCGGCCTTATCAGAGCGGCCACACCCAGAACAAGCAGGATATTGGCCACATTGGAACCTACGACATTCCCGAGAGCTATGTCCTTCTCACCCTGAGCCGAGGAAAGAGCGCTCACAAACAGTTCCGGTAGCGAGGTGCCGAGAGAGACTATTATGAGCGAGATTATCAGGAGCGGCACGCCGTAAGAGAGCGCAAGATTCGAAGAGCCCTGCACCAGAATATCCGCACCTTTCGAAAGGAGAATTATACCGATTGCGAGGATGACGAACAGAAGAAAGATGTCCATGGAATTCCTCTATTGATCAGGTTCTATGGGTGTGGGAAGAGATGTGCCCTCGGCTGCTGCCTCGTTCCCTGTTCCCTGAGGTTCCTGTGCCTCCGGACTTGGACTTTGGTAATGCGGAGCTCCGATAACTGTCGTCTCCGCTATTCTGTCCATGAATCTCTGTCTCGGGTCTCCTTCGGTGAGCATGCCGATGATAACGTCTATAAGAAGAATGAGGCCATGAATCTTGGAGAGGTTCCTGAGAATGGTCTTATAGAGGTCGAGAGGACCTTTAAGGGATTGCACCCTCAAATCCATGAGCATCTTTCCGAGGGTCGCACCATAGAGATACTCCATTATTGCGGAGTAGAACACCCAGAAAATAGCCACCTCGGAATTAAAAAGTGGGGAGAACGGACCTATATCAATTTTAAAGAAAATACCTATGACTACACAGATTGCCAATACTGGTATAAAATCTATAAATACCGCTATCAACCTCCTCATCCAGTGCTCCTGCAACGGCTTGTTGTGCTCTATCATCTCGAGGGCGGTGCGCTTCGTTTGAGGGATGGCCTCCATCTCGGACATGCTTGGGAGAATTACGGATGGATATAAAAGCATGGCGGAGCATATTATCTTTTATACTTCCTAAGGATAGGGGAGTGTGTCCCTCGAAGAACAGGTACTGAAAAGAATCAAACCCACTCCCGAGGAAGAGGAGCGCATACTTTCCATAGCGGATGAGCTGTTGGAGCGCTCCTCCTCGATAATCTCGGAGATGAGCATAGATGCGGACCCGATAATCGTAGGCTCGGTTGCGAAAGGCACGTTTCTGAAAAATCCCGACATAGACATATTCATAAGATTTCCTCCCGAAACACCGAGAGAGGAGCTTGAAAAAAAAGGCATCGATATCGGAAAGCGCCTCATTCCGGATGGTAGAGAAAACTATGCCGAGCACCCTTACATCCATGGTACCTACAAAGGCTTCGAGGTGGATGCGGTTCCCTGTTATAGGATAGAGGATGGGAGCAAAAAGATGAGCGCTGTCGACCGCACGCCCTTCCATACCGAATACATAAAAAGTCATATCGAAGAAAGCCAGAAAGACGAGGTTCTTCTGCTCAAACGGTTCATGAAAGGCATCGATGTCTACGGTGCGGAGGCTGAGATAGAGGGATTTTCGGGCTATCTGACCGAGCTTCTCATCCTCTATTACGGCTCATTCGGAGCGATTCTCGAAGGCTCGAAAGAATGGAAAAGGGGAACAAGGCTGTTTTTCTCGCAGGACTCACCGAAGAAATTCGACGAGCCTCTCGTCTTCGTGGACCCTGTCGACCCCAAAAGGAATGTTGCGTCCGCACTTTCCGCCGATTCCATGGCTCTTTTCATATATGCAGCTTCGGAGTACCTGAAAAACCCGGACATCCGCTTCTTTTTCCCGAACAAGCGAAGGCCCGAGAACTCCGAGAACCTGATAAAAGAGGTTGAAAAAAAAGGAACATATCTCATCGCCCTTGAAATGGAACGGCCGGACCTTGTCCCGGATGTGCTCTTCCCCCAGATAAAAAAGGCCCGGAGGACAATAGCCCAGAGACTCAATGACATGGGATTCACGGTTTTCAACTC
>WALJ01000149.1 GCA_015522885.1 Thermoplasmata archaeon | reverse complement strand
TTCTCCACAATCTCATCAGGTTTTTCTATCGCATTTCGTATATCTTTCCTTCCAATGTTCCTCGCCCTGATTCTTTCTTCCGCATGCTTTGTGTAGAGAATCTTCATGGTATCGGTGGAGGAAGGGCGTGGGGGAATATAAGGCTAACTACTCCAGCAGTATCTCCGAACAAAAAGTTCAAGAGAATCTACTGAGATAATGTCAGCTCTCCATCCTGTTTTTGCATGAGGGAAAGCCTTGAGGAGGGGCTATTGGCCCCGATGTATCTGCTTTTACGACCCTTTCATTGCTCATTTCGTACATTTCTATGATAAACGCTTTGAAGCTCAGCTTATCTTTATATAAAGCTGCCCATAGGAATTGAAGCATTCGTATAGGGAAAAATGCCTACAATATAAGTTAACAAAGTCAGGTCGGCGACTATAATTCACCTGAAATCAGAGATTCGAATCATCGGAATGGCTTTCGGAGATACTGGCTCAGAGGCTTTCCATTCTCTTCTTTGTCCTGTGTTTCACAAGATTTCTGTTGAGCTTCGCTTTTGTGGGCCTTCCCCTTTTTCTGCTCTTTCTTGCGGATTTCTTCGGGGCATACTCATCTTCGCGTATCCTATTGAGCTCCCAATCCCCCGAACCTAAGCTCGCTTTTTCCATATCTCCGAAGCCCTGACCTGCAGGATAGGAGGGTGCGGCGGAATGGTGGGGTACCGGCTCAGGGACAGGATGCACGGGGAGATGGGAGAGAATTCTGCCCATGGCCATCAGTCTTATCTCTTCTCTTTTCTGACTGGCCATAGTTCCGCCGATATACGCAAAAACCAGAAGGATTGTATATGTCTGAGGCGTGTAACTCACCTGACCGGAAAGTATGGAAACCGCAGGCGTAGTGTATGAGCTTATGAAAGATATTATGGGAGAAAGCGCGGGAATGTATGCGGTTGCCGTGGATTTTACAGATTCCTTTGCGGCTACCAGATTTACGGGAAACCCGCTTATGATATGGGGGCTCTGAACGATATAAAAGAGAACAACGATTATCATAGCGGCGATGGTTCCCTTTGCAGGGCTTCCGGCCCTTCTTCCCGCAACATAACCCGCAATCATCGGCCCGAAAAGCGGCAGCCAGTAAAGTGAGAACATGAGCAGAATTCCGTAGAATACCCCCAACCAGAAGCGGTAGACCTTTTTTTCGTTCGCTTTCAGAAGTTTCATTATCTTTTTGTCAACGGCGTCCTCGCTCTTTTTCAGAGAGTAAACACCCTGAGACAGCAGAAACTTCGTCATTTCGTCCGTTTTTTTGTCTACTTTTTGTCTGCTCATTTTCTACCACTTCGCAATTTTTAGTCCGACATTTGTCGGACAAATTCTGCATAAGTGTCTGCACTATTTAAAGTTTTCGATGAGCATCTGTGCTGCATAACTCGCTCTGAGTTATGGAATATTTTACCTGATTTTCACACATTCAACAGCATATTGTATATTATAATCGTATATACTTCTTTTTTGCTTGTTCGTGAGCCATGGTACATCCCTTTCCGTGGCTTTATGTTATTGGAAGGGGGTATAGCACCATGGCTTATATGCTCAGGAAAAGATTTCTAAATATACAATTTTCCTGAGCTGAAGTCTTTGATGTTCAAAGAGTGTAAAACTATCTGTGCAACACAGCAAAATATCAAAAAGCTATTTATATAGGCGTTGGTTGGGGATAGCATGTCCTTTGTTGAAATAAACGACATAAAAAAAGCATACGGAGAAAAACAGGTTCTGAAGGGCATATCTCTGTCAATAGAGAGAGGTGAAATTTTCTCCCTTCTCGGCCCCAACGGTGCAGGAAAGACCACACTGATAAAGATAATAGCAGAGGGGATAACTTACAGGGGTAAAATACGGGTGGATGGAAAATCCATAGAAAAAATGATGGAAAGAATAGGTTACTGCCCTCAGGAGGGAATAGTCTGTGATGCCCTCACGGTCAAAGAGAATCTGGATTTCTATGCGGCACTCTACCATTCGGACAAATCAGACACAGAACGTTTCATAAAAATCTTCAATCTGCCGGCGCAAAAGAAGGCCGAAAAACTTTCCGGAGGCATGAAGAAAAAGCTCAGCCTTTCCATAGCTCTACTTCACTCTCCCGAACTGTTGATTCTTGACGAGCCCACGACAGGGCTTGATGTCCAGTCCAGACTTGAGCTCTGGGACACCGTCAAAACCTTCAAAAAAAGAGGGGAAAACTATCCTGATAACCACACATTACATGGAGGAGGCCGAGAGACTGTCGGACAGAGTAGCTATAATCAATAAAGGAAAAATAATTGCGATAGGAAAGATGGATGAACTAAAAAGAATGACGGGGATGAAGAGCGCAATCGAAATCAAAGGAGATTTCAGGGGAAGTCCGGAGGGATTTCTGGAGAAGGACGGAGCGCTGGTGTATTATACGGAAAACCCGAGGAACTCAATTGCCGAGGCCGTTAAAATCGCATCCGAATGCGGAACCATAAAAGAAGCGGTGGTCAGAGAGCCGACCCTTGAGGACGTTTTCCTAAAACCGACAGGAAAGAAATTGAATGAGGGGGTGGAGGATTGAGAGGGATAACCGCCTTCTTCATCAAGGACCTGAAGGAGTTCCTCAGGAGCAGAGAAGCGATGTTCTGGACATTCCTCTTTCCCATAATCTTCGCACTCCTTTTTTCCGCGGTTTTCAGAGGAGATTCCACCGTGGCGACTGCAGATATTGGCTATGTACCGGAGGCAGGAGAGAACAATATATCCACAGCATACATCGATGCGATGGAAAATGTAACGGTTGACGATGTTAAGGTATTCCATATAAACGAGTTCGGAGACAGCGAGAGAGCCCTCTCCGACCTGAAAACGGGAAAGATTGATGCTCTCATAGAGTTTCATGATAATTTCACAGAGAATATAACTTCTGGCATGGGAAAAGGCAATATATGGCTATATTACAACAGTGCCGACCCGACAAACTATCAGATTGTCAGAGGTATGTTGGAGACATTCACTTCTGAATTCATGAAGAGTATCCAGGAGAGGCAGATCAACATAACCCTCAGGATGATGGACACATACTGGGGAAACCAGACTAACATTACATTTCCGGCAAATATTACGCAGGATGAACTCGATCACTATATGAGAGCGTGGATGGAAACCCCTTCTCACCCCGTTGAAGTGAAAGAGAATGCGGTGTCCGCCGAGGGATCTGATCCAACCCTCTGGTATGCAACGGCAGCAATAGGCATAGTCTTTATGTTCTCCGGCATGATAAGCTCTGCATCATCTATAGCCAGTGAGAGGGAAAAGGGGCAGATAAGAAGGCTTGCTACCACTAAGACCCGCCCATGGGAGATGTTGATCGGAAAGATGCTAGCTGTATTGCTGATTCTATACATAGCTGCATTTCTGGTGATAGTTGCCACCTGGCTGGTCTTTGGAAAACTTATGGAAATAAACCCCGCAATATTCGGAATGCTTACCATAGGAGCTCTCAGTACCATCTCGATAGGTCTCACGATATCTGCATTCACAAAGACATCAAAGGCGGCGGCCGCTACAAATGCAATAGCATGGCGCATATCCTTTATAACGGGTATATTCTTTCCATCATCTCTTCTTCCAGACTGGATGAGGGTCATAGGGGATGTGTTTCCGACGAGCGCCCTCCTGCGGGGGATAAGACTCATAAGCATCTACCACAGACCGATAAGTGAGTACACATATCCGATAATCAGCTCGATAATAATGACAATAGCCCTTCTGATAATAGGTTCCGTTGCGTTCAGATGGAGAAACAGGAAAGAATGAAGGGTTAGGAATAACTATTTAAAACCCTTCCATATTCTTCCTTTCATGTTGCAGAGCATCCGCTTAAAAAATTTCAAGCTTCACGAAGACACCAAGATAGATTTCGCACCCTTCACCATATTCATAGGGCCCAATAACAGCGGAAAGTCCAGTATATTCCATGCGGTACAGCTTTTGCAGCAAGTCGAAAACAACAGACTGATTCCCTATTATAAAGAAAGAAATACGAAAGTTGGAGAGCCTAAATATTTCAATAAAAAAATTGATGCTGGCAGTTACGAAGATATCGTCCGAAATAAGAAAAAACCTCTGGAAGTGGAAATCAAAGCAAAGGGCAGGGTCAATGGTGACTATCTCAAGATTGGCAATACGGTTTTGAAAGTGGGATTCAGCTTTATAGAGAACAGACTAAACGGTCATTGGGGTGAATTCAAGGGAGGAGAATTAGAATTTAGCTGGAAAACGGAGGAGATACATGATGATCAACATCCCATCGGAACAATAAACCTGAAAAATGGTGCCATAACAGTATATATCTATAATTTCAGAGATGATACGAATTTTTCAAGATTCTTAAGTTTTAAGATGAAGGAAAAAAATAGAGAAGATTTGAACTTACCAGAGATATCCTTAAAAATACAGCAAGACCTCGAGAAGATAAATGAAGTTATTCGCAGTGTAATAGATTCGATGTTGATGGTTTATGGCATAAGAGGGTTGGAAGAATATGCTTATCCTTCTATAGACAATCCTATGCCCACTCTCCAACTCTTGTTTCTGGATGATAGAAATATCTCGCTTGCAAACACACTTATTTACAACAGGAAATTAGAGAAGAATTTGTCTTCATGGTTTGAAGAAATGCTTGGTTTGGGAATATATACGGAAATGAAGACTGGAAGAAGGATATATATTGGTGCTGAAAGAAAGAATAACTCGATAATTCCCTTTATAAACGAAGGTCTCGGCACTCAACAGCTGGTTCACATGCTGATACCTATAGCTATGGCTGAAAAAGGAAGCACTATAGCCATAGAAGAGCCGGAAATACACTTTCATCCGAAGGCACAGGCAGACCTCGTAGACCTCTTTATGAAAATAAACAAGAAAGAAGACAAACAGTTTATTATGGCCACACACAGCGAGCACATTCTTTACAGATTTTTAACTGCCGTCGCAAAAAAGGAGATTAAGAAAAAGGATTTGGCCATCTATTACTTTGAAAATGTAAAAGGAAAGGCAAAAGTGAAGAAAGTGGAGTTCGATAGATACGGAAGAGTGAAGGGAGGACTGCCCGGCTTCTTTGAGAGTGAAATAGATAATCTCACCGAATATCTAGAAGCAATTTCTAAGTGATACTATGTCCGGAGCGGAGGAAAAAAGAAAATTTGCTATAGATGAAAATGTCATCATGAATGCGCTTATATCCGATTCAAAAGAAAAAGGGACGGAATGTTTACACTTCCTTCTCGAACTACAGAAAATATGTGATAAAATTGTACTTAGTGAAAAATATAAAGAAAAAATTTCGGAAAAATTGAAATCAGCTACGAGGCGAGCTAAAAAAGAATCGAAATATGAAATACCGGGAGGGAAAAACTTCTTAAGAGGTCTTCTTACAAATTCTGAAAAAATAGTAGAGACAACAGAGCCATATGCGGTTCCAGAAGGTTGTGAATTTCCTAGAAAAGATATTTTTCTTATAGAAATAGCTTTTAAAGAGAAATGCCCAATAATCCTTGCTGGCGATAGAAAGCTCAAAAAATCCATTCAAGAATGCGATGAACTTAAGAAAAATGGGATTATCTGGTTATCTCCAGAAGAGGCTATTAAGAAATATTATGACTGAGAATAGAGACTTTCAATGCCAAATCTTTTTAACCCCCGCATTTTTGTCCTTTCCATGCGCCTCGACGAGCTTCCACCCAGAGAGAGCTTCCTTGACTGGTACAACGAGATAGTCGAAAAGGCAGGTCTGACTGACAAGAGATATCCGATAAAGGGCATGAATGTCTGGACGCCCTACGGATGGAAGATAATGCAGTCCGTGGACTCGCTGATAAGAAGGGAGTTCGATGCCACGGGACACGATGAGGTGAATTTTCCCACCCTTATCCCCGAAACCGAGTTTGCGAAGGAAGCGGAGCACATCAAAGGCTTCGGGAAGGATGTTTTCTGGGTGACACACGCGGGAGAGAACGAGCTGGATGTGAGACTTCTTCTGAGGCCGACCAGCGAGACCGCAATGTATCCCATGTTCTCACTGTGGATTCGCTCCCATTCCGACCTGCCTCTGAAGATATACCAGATAGTCAGCACCTTCAGATACGAAACAAAGCAGACAAGGGCATTCATCAGGGTCCGGGAGATACACTTCTTCGA
This sequence comes from Thermoplasmata archaeon, assembly GCA_015522885.1. Taxonomy (GTDB): domain Archaea; phylum Thermoplasmatota; class Thermoplasmata; order WALJ01; family WALJ01; genus WALJ01. The sequence goes on along the minus strand of WALJ01000149.1, from coordinate 4,274 downwards.
ATCGCACACAGCGCACAGAGACTTCGAGGATGCGGAGAAGCAGATAAAGGAAGACCTTGAGATACTGGACCGACTGATGAAGAAACTGTGTTTGCCATATCTGATGCACCGAAGGCCTGACTGGGACAAGTTTGCGGGGGCATATTACAGCCTTGGAATCGACACGCTCATGGAAGGCAAGATACTCCAGATAGGTTCCATACACCAGTACAGGGACAATTTTTCGAGACCCTACGACATCGAGTACGAAGATGAGAACGGAGAGCACAGATATGTGCATCAGACGACATTCGGAATGAGCGAGAGGCTTTTGGGTGCGGTAATAGGGATACACGGCGATGAGCACGGATTGATACTTCCACCCGCAATAGCTCCGTATCAGGTGGTAATAGTGCCGATACCGAAAAAAGGACATCAGGAGGAGGTCTATGCAGCGTGCAGGGAATTGGAGGAAGAACTGAGCGGAGCGGGTTACAGGGTCCATCTTGATGACAGGGACATGAGGCCGGGGAACAAGTACTATCAGTGGGAGATAAAGGGAGTGCCGATAAGAATAGAACTCGGCCTGAGGGACATGGAGAACGGCACGGTCATGCTTTTCAGGCGCGATACTCTGGAAAAGGAAAGCGTTCAAAGAAGGGGTGTGGCTGAAAAGATAGCGGAGATTATGCAGGACATCGAGAAACATCTCTATGTGAGAGCCATGAAAAAGATGGAAGGGAGCATAAAAGAGGTGAGCAATCTTTCCGAGACGGACCCCGAAAGCATGCCCGAGATAATTAAAGCATCATGGTGCGGAAAGGAGTCCTGTGGAATAAAGATGGAAGAGATTACGGACATGAATGTTCTCGGAACTGCGGAGCCGGAGGAGAAATCGCAGGAAAAATGCCTGATATGCGGCGAAAAGGCCGAGAAATACATCTATTTATCAAAAACTTATTAAAATATTTTATGACCTTCATTCTATTTCTCATTAGAAAATTATATATACTCTTCATCTAATGCGGGAACGGTGAAAGCATGGACACCTACAGCCTAAGCATAGCACTGCTGGTAATCGGCGGGATTCTGGTAGCCTTGGAACCTTTGATACCGGGCTTTTTCATCTCGGTACTTGGGACGTTCCTGGCGGTCATGGGGGGCATAGGGCTGGTATATCCCACCGCTCTCTACAGTCCGATATCCGTGGTAATCGCCATAGTGGTATCGCTTTTCACTGCCTTTTCCGTTCTCTACATGTACAGGAAGATAGGCGGCAACCAGAACCCGCAGACGATGACGGCATCCAGCCTTGTCGGAAAAACCGGAATAGTAAAGAAAAGGGTGATACCGCACAGCCTTGACGGCAAGGTCGAGATAGAGAACACGATGTGGAGCGCCACGGCAGGTCATGAGATACCGGAAGGTACGCCTGTTGTGGTAACATCCAGCGAAGGCGTCCATGTGGTGGTAAAAGAAATAAGAAAGAAACAGAGCAAGGAGGCATAAAGATGAACCGCAGTTCAGCTATTGCCTCCGATACAAAAAATAGAAACAAGGAGGCATAAAAATGATGGAATGGATACTGCTCGGCGGAATAGTGCTTTTCATATTTGTGGTGGCTATTCTGGCGAAGGCGATAGTGATAATAAAGCCGTACGAAGAGGGGATATACATCTTCATGGGAACCTTCAAAAGGGTCCTCAAGCCCGGTCTGAGCTTCGTATCTCCCGTTTTCAGGCAGATAATAATCGTTGACGAGAGGGTGCAGACGCTGGATGTCCCGAGACAGGAAGTGATTACAAAGGACAACTCTCCGACGAATGTGGATGCGGTGATATACATAAAGGTCGTAGACCCGAAGAAGGCGGTTTTCGCTGTCCAGAACTACAAGGTGGCAACCGTGCTCCTCGCACAGACGAACCTCAGGTCCGTTATAGGCGACATGGAGCTCGACGAGATACTCTCCAACAGGCATGTGATAAACACCAAGCTCAGGGACGAACTCGACAAAGCCACTGACCCGTGGGGCGTGAAGGTTGAGAGCGTCGAGATAAAAGAGGTGGACCCTGTCGGCACGGTCAAGAAGGCGATGGAAGAGCAGACCTCAGCGGAAAGGGAAAGAAGAGCGGCTATCTTGAGAGCCGACGGTAAGAGAAGGTCCGCAATCCTCGAAGCCGAGGGGGAGAAGAGGTCCGCGATTCTGAAGGCTGAGGGATTCAAGCAGGCAAAGATCCTCGAAGCCGAAGGAGAGAAAACGGCCACCATACTGAGGTCTCAGGGAAATGCTCAGAAGCTGAGAATATTGAGCCTCGGAGCGGCACCACTGGACCACAAGGCACTGACGGTACTCTCTCTGGACGCGCTCAAAGCAATGGCAAACGGTAAGTCCACGAAGATAATCTTCCCGTTCGAGATAAGCAGACTGGTAGAAGGTGCTGCGGAATATCTGGGCGCTTCGACGAAGATACCGGACAGGCCGGTTAACACCATGGAGAACCTCGAAAAGATTGTCGGGAAGATGGACGAGGTCCTCGGCGAGATACCTAACGAGAAGACGATAAAGGAAGAGCTTAAAAAACTCGAAGAAGAGGAAAGAAAGGTGGACGAAGCCGAGAGAAAGGAGCTCGAGGAGATTAACAAGACGACAAAGAGCGCATAAACCACTTATTCCCCTTTTTCCATCAAGTAGAAAGTTTAAATTACAGGATTGAATGGATGGCCGTGAATCTGAAAGAATATTTCCGTTCGAATCCTGCGGCCCTCTACACGCTTTATTTTCTCATACCACCTGCAATTCTGCTCGGTTACATACTGCTTCTCAAACTCGCATATCCCCCGAATGTATTCAGCACCATAGCCGGAGCCATGACATTCTATTTCTTTCCGCCTCTCGGTAAGGAGTCCGTGATACCCGGAGCGATAACACTTCTGAAAGGCAGCGGTTATACGGATGCTTTTCTGAACATCTTTGTAGTATCCTTTTCCGTGGCCCTGATAGATATAGTCGTGGCCCTCTTTCTCGCATGGAACTTCGACCTCGCACTGAAAATACCGATTCTTGGCAAGTGGATGCAGAAGGTGGAAGAGGCAGGCAAAAAGAGGATGAAGGAATCAAAGTGGAGCGGGAGGCTTCTTTTCTGGGGCATAGTCGCATTCGTCATGGTGCCGTTTCAGGGGAGCGGGGGAGTGGCGGCCACCATACTCGCAAGGCTGGCCGGCATGGAATGGAAGAAGACGGTGTTGGCCATAAGCATAGGGGCTCTCGGAGGCTGTTTCATCATAGGAACGATATCGTACTTCGCTGCGGATGCGCTCATAGCCGCTACCGGTGGCTCGGCATTCAAGCTCGTTGCGGTTCTCGTGGGAATAATCCTTTTAATACTGCTCGCATTCTGGTTCGTATCCAACAGGAAGTACATAACTGACCACATAAGAGGTGTCAAAAATGATAATCGAAAGTAAGAAAGTGATGGTAACGGGCGCCGCGGGATTCATAGGCTCCCATCTGGTAGACAGACTGCTTGGGATTAAGTGCGAGGTGGTGGGTATAGACAACCTCTCATCGGGAAAGGAGGAATTCCTGAGGAGCGCAAAAAAGAAGAGAAAGTTCAAATTCGTCAGGTTCGACCTTCTCGAGGACGAGGGGCTCGAAGAGTACATGGATGGCGTCAGCATGGTCTTCCATCTCGCGGCGAATCCGGATGTCAGGATAGGCGCATCGGACAGCTCCGTGCATCTGGAACAGAACATTCTGGCTACATACATCGTACTCGAGGCGATGAGAGCGATGGGCGTGCCTGCCATCGCATTCACATCCACTTCAACGGTTTATGGAGAGGCTGAAAAGGTCCCGACACCGGAGGATTACGGACCGACGGTGCCAATCTCACTTTACGGGGGTTCGAAACTGGCTGCCGAGGCGATGATATCCGCATACGCGCACACCTTCGACATGAGAGCGGTCTTTTACCGCTTCGCAAATGTGGTGGGCCCGAGGAGCACCCACGGCGTGATACACGATTTCATAGAGAAGCTGAGGAAGGACCCTAAAGAACTGGAGATATTAGGAACGGAGCCGGGGACGAGGAAGTCATACGTGCATATCGACGATACCATCGAGAGCATGATACACGGGGTTCATGTCGCCAGAGAGAGGGTCGAGATATACAACATAGGCAGCGAGGACCTCACGGATGTGAAGACAATAGCAGACATAGTTTCCGAGGAGATGGGGCTCAAACCGGAATACAGATGGACCGGCGGCATTGACGGCGGCAGGGGCTGGAAAGGGG
>WALJ01000148.1 GCA_015522885.1 Thermoplasmata archaeon | reverse complement strand
GACATCCTTCTCGCTATCGCACTGCGAAGCTCGGGAAGGCCCTCCGTGGTACCATATTGAAGGGCTGTCTTTCCCTTTTCCTCGAGAATTCGGTCCGTGATCTCCCTTATGCCCTCCACAGGAAAGGACTCTGGATTCGGAAGCCCGCCTGCGAATGATATCACCCCGGGAACGCTGGCATATTTCAGAAGTTCCCTTATCTCTGATGCTTTCATCGAAGCCGTCCTTTCCGCAAGAAGTCCTGAGAAGTCGCTCATTCTTTCACCTTGCTCCCTCATTCCCCTCACATCTTTAAAGTTTATCCCAGAAATCTCCGATACAGTCTTTCATCTCCCGGTGAAGCTTCATGACCCTGTCAGCGGCAGCGTCGTTGCCCCTTTTTCGCAGCCTCTCCGCAAGCGCTCTTATCCCTTCCTCACCCTCTCCGGCATAGTTGTCCGCCTCGGCCACTATCTTCTCCTCCAGGGTCTCCGGCATATAATCCTTCTCCGGAAGGCCGATGCTCTTCGCCTCCTCCGCAGTTATTCCGGCGCCTATGTGCCTTTCCACTATTCTCACCAGCTCCTCCGGGTACCCCCATTCCCTGAGCAGTTCCGCACCCACCACCGCATGCTCTATGCCGTGTGTCTTTCCTCTTCCGATATCGTGGAGGAGCGCTCCCGCCCTGACAAGTTCGACATCGGCCCCGCATATTCCGGCCATCCTCACGGCAAGTGCGGAGACCTCCCTTACATGCGCTATAACGGAATCGCTGCATCCCGCTCTTCTGAGAAGTTCGATGCATTCCCTTTCGTCCGGATACTTCATAGCTCTTCCACCGTCTTTCCTCTGGGATTGGGGAGCACCCTTATCCTGCCCCCTTCGAAGCTCCTTTCGAGGGCTTTACCTCCCGATAATCTGTCAAGAAAAACGGCGAGCGCCGCCACCTCGCTGTGCGGCTGGTTCCCCACAGCGACATTGAAATCCGCAAGCTCGTAGAAATCCGGAGGGACCTTTTCGGCCCCCACTATCAGCAGGATGTCGTTCTTCGGTATCTGCGGTAATACGTCGCCGATATGCTGTCCGTACATCGTGAGATGCACCTTCGTCCCTTTCCATTCCCTGACAATCTCCTTCCATCTGACTCCCGTTTTTATCTCGAAATTTCCACCGAACCGCTCCACAACCGACCTTACGGTGTCTTCCAGTACGCTGTCCTTCTCATCCACATATACAACATCCGCTCCGAAAGCGCGGGCGGTGAGCGCCACATGCGTGGTTATGCGGGAGTCCCGGGGAATTCTGTGCCCCCACCTGAGGACCGCTATCATTCTATCTTCACCGGATCGACAGTCTGACCCCGGTACATCACCCTCGCAGAGCGCCTCACAAGGGCCTTGACCATGGTCGGCGATAGCCCCAGCGCATCTATCAGGTCTCCGAGGTATATCCCCCTGTCCCCGACGAGTTCCACCATCCTGTCATCGATCTTCTTGAACTCCCTCTCGGACATCACGGTGGCCGTCAGAACCTCTATCATGTCCGTTATCGAGGATGTCAGGTCTATGTGAAATCCGTCATATAGTATGTGGTATGCCTTCACGGGTTCCGGGTTTCCCGGCGTCGGCCTCCACTGGCTCTCGAGGAGATGCATCTTTTCAAATAGCTGAAGCGCTCTTACTCCTTCCTTTCCGTGCTCTTTTTTGATCTCATCGAGCGTCCTCCAGTTCTCGAGGAGTTCGGTAAAAAGCTTTCTCTTAACCTCCGTATCGAGGCAGCGGAGCGCATACACGATTTCCGTGGGGTCTGTTATAAGCTTTACCCGGGCCATGTTATCCGACCCCTATTTGTTTTAAGGATATAAAGATAACCATTGGATGCTCTGTTGCATAACTCGCTCTGAGTTATGGAACAGAGCAGATTGGTGTGCTTCTACTCGGCCTGTGCGGTTATCCTTTATGGTCTCTGACTATAATGATGTTTTTCGACACCTTTCATCCAAAAAAGATATTTAGATATATAAAAATAAAATCATGGAGAAGTTAGGGCGGTATACATCTCGATAAGCCTCTTCTCCATTGCTTTCCACGAGTATATCTTTCTGAGTCTTGTAGCATTGTCCCCCATCCTTCCGATTTCATCCGGCTCTTTTTTCAGGGTTTCGACCGCTTTCCTAAACGAAGCCATATCATATTTCACAACCACTCCCAAGTAGTACTTCTTAACAAATTTTGCCGTTAACTCACCGTTATCCGATGCAATCAGCGGCTTTCCTGCGCTTACAGCATCAAAGAACTTTGTAGCCAGACGCCCCGACTGAACCTCTTTGTACATCGCAACTATGACATCGGCAGCCATCATATATGGAACTGCCGTCTCGGGGTGGACATATCCGAGATAGATGAGATTTTTCTTTCTTTCTGCCATATCTCTAACATAAGACTCGCAGTTTCCATATCCTCCGATTATTACCTTAACACCATCCACCGTATCTGCAAAATCCGCAAGTTCTTTAATGAATCTTTTCTCCTCAAGGGCTCCGATATATATTAGTGACAAGTATCCTTCAATCCCAAGTTTTGTCCGTATCTTCCTAATTTCCCCTTCACTGACAGGAACAGGGTCTCGGGTATTCATTATTATGGTAATTCTATCACCCACCTTTTTCCCGTAAAATCTCTTTTGATACTCATTGACAACAATCACCCGATCAACATATCTCAGATAATGAGTTTCAAGCATCTGAACAATCTTCGATATGAAGGACGGAACATCTATCTGTATCATCTCCCAGTATACCTCATGTGCATCGAAAACAAGCTTTGCACCCTTTCTTTTCTTTAATCTGACACCCAGAGGAAGCGTGTCAAAATCATGTGCATGTATCACATCAAAATCCATATTTTCAGCCAGTTTATATGCGCTTTTCCAGAACTTTCTTATATCCATTATAAAATATCTCTTCCCTCTTGCTTTGGGCCCTGTTCTTATCACCTTTATACCGTCAACCTCTTCCTTTTCAGGGAATCTTTGTTCTCTATCCCATGCTATTATCGAAACTTCAAAACCGGCTTTGAGAAGTGTTCTTGCCTCTTTATATACCCGAGCATCGGGTCGAAAGGCATTGGAAAGAAGCATCAGAACTCTCATTTTTTATCCCTCCTATTTTTTCCGTACTCGAACAGATTTTCCGCACGATATATCCCCGCCTGCAACTTTGAGATAGGTTCCGCCCCGAACATCGGCTTTCCATCCCTGCCTATCTTTCCAGTATCAAGATTCGCCTCTATGAAATCCTTGCTTTTAAAGCCTGAGTCGATGATTCCCTGCAGAGATTCTGAATTTGCGGCATTTCCCGGCCTTCTGAAATAACTTCCTCCTACGAATTCCGTGCCGAAGAAATCGAAAACACCGTGCTTTCCGGCGTTCTTTCCTGTGAACATCGTGGT
>WALJ01000147.1 GCA_015522885.1 Thermoplasmata archaeon | reverse complement strand
CGGTCTTTGTGGGCCTTATGCTCTTTCCCGTGACGTACTTCCTATCGTAGAGCTTCTGGATTATCTCGTGCCTCGTCGATTTCGTTCCCAGGCCGAGGCGCTCCATTTCCTTTAAGAGGGACGCCTGAGAGTAGCGGGCCGGAGGCTTTGTCCGGTCCTCATCCGCCTCGATATCCAGCACCCTCACCTCATGGCCTTCTTTGAGCTCCGGCATCGCTGTGCCTCTGAATTTGATGTACGGATAATACCTGTACCATCCCTCGCTGACGAGGCTCTCTCCGTGGCTGAGGAATTTCTCGCCGTTTATGTCGAGTTCCGCATTCTGGGCCCTTACCTCAGCGGACGGTGCCGCGGTTGCCATGAATCTTCGGACAACGAGTTCGTAGAGCGCCCATTTATCGCCTTTCAGCTTCGCTTTGCTCGCGGCCCTGACCGGATATATCGGAGGGTGGTCTGTCGTTTCCACCCTGCCTCTGGTCGGAACTATCTTCGGCTGGGAGAGTATCTCCTTTATCTCGTCCTTGAAAGGGCTTTCGAGGAGGTTCTCAAGTGTTACCTTCACGCTCATCCCCCGTGGATAGACGGTGTTGTCCGTTCTGGGATAGCTTATGTATCCCTCGGTGTAGAGCTCCTCAGCTATGGACATGGCCCTCGAAGCGCTCAGACCCAGCTTGGTGGCCTCGGTGAGAAGTGTCGTGGTGTTGAACGGAATCGGCGGCCTGTTCTTTTTTATCTCGTCAGTATATGAAATGACCCTCGCTTTCTCCGCACCTTCCACCTTCTTCATTATCTTCTCTTTAAGCTCTTCCTCGAATATTCTGCCGAGTTCGTGCTCCGCCTGAAACTTCTTCCTGTACTGCATGTGTGCGATTATCTTCCAGAACTTCTCCGGCTTGAAGTTCCGAATCTCCAGCTCCCTTTTCACTATCATTGCGAGGGTGGGGCTCTGAACCCTTCCGACCGAGAGGAAATCCCTTCCGAGCTTCTTGGATGCTATCGATATAAGCCTTGTGAGGACCGCACCCCATGCAAGGTCTATGTACTGCCTCGATTCTGCGGATTTTGCGAGATTTTCATCCAGTTCCGTGAGATTTGCGAATGCCTTCTCTATCTCAGGTTTTATAAGAGCGCTGAATCTTGCTCTTTTCACCCTTATCTTCGGGTTCACATTTTTTATGACATCAAGGGCTTCCATCCCTATGAGTTCTCCTTCCCGGTCATAGTCCGTAGCGATTATCACGGTGTCGCATTCCTTCGCAAGCTTTCGAAGCACATTTCCTATGGACTTCGCATGGACCTTCTTTTCCGGCTCCACCCATATCAGTTCCTCGGGGTCGACCTTCATCCACTGGTTGTATTTTTTTTCGTAATCGAGGCTCACTATGTGGCCTGCCAATCCCATGACATGGTATTTCTCACCGTCTCTCTCGAAGCTGTGCACGCTCACCCTTCCCTCTCTCTTTGATTTCGCTTTACCTCCCGAGAGGACCTGTGCAATCCTTCTGGCTGCATTCGCCTTTTCCCCTATTATCAGGGTTGTCATGGAGAGCGCCATGAAAGGGTTTTATTTAAAAGTTCACCACCTGTAGCCATTTCCCACGAGTTCTTCCAGCCACTCCGACTGTTCAGGCACATTCCGATTATCCAGCATATCTCTCCATTCCTCATCCGTGAGCCTGTCGTTCATCGGGTGTTTGAACTCATAATAGGAGAACACGGGACCAGCACCGGCTATTATCCTTCCGTCAGGGAGCTTGTACGCCACTATTATCAGATTGACATAGCCCACACCTTCTTCCAGAACCTGCCCTGTGTTCTGGTCCGTATGCACATCCGCTACCATCCTGGTATCCGTTCCTTTGTCATTCACGCCAAGGACCACGGACTCTATGTTCTGACCAAAGTTCCTTATGTACTCATAGTCCTCATCGGTAAGTTCCTGATTCTCGAGTTCCTTCTTCGATATGTCCAGAAGCCTTTGGAGAGCGCTCTCCAAGCTGTTGAGCCTGCTTTTCTCCGCATCGGTGAGAGCGTTCAGGGCTTTGAGGCCGTTCTCTGTCATATTTGTGAGCGCAAGCATTCTTGCATAGAACTCGGGAACTGCTTCCACATAGCCCACAACAGGTTTCTCCTGTGGTGGTGATGGCCCCAGCGTAATTGGTGTGTAGCTCTGCTTCGCATATAGTATCGTGTCATGCCTGAGCTCAGCCCATGAACCGAGGGCCGTGTTCAGCTCCTTATCCTCCCACGCTTGTGTCTGCATGAACGCTGGATAATCCGTGTAGTTTTCACGGCCTTTTATGAGGGATTTCAGGGTGTAAACCCATGAAAAGTAGAGGTTGCGGTTCCACTCGGTCTCATTGAGCCCCGAAAACTCTTCCCTGAGCTGGGACAGTTTCTTCATATAACTGGTGTTCTGGCCCTGATAGTCCGTATCTCCCTCGTTTTTGAGGATTTCAAGGGCTCTCTGCGAGCCGAGGACTGCCATGACATCCAGACCTCTGGGGAAGCATCTCGCAGGCCCACCTTGGGTGTATTCCATGGTGAACGGCTTTCCCTCTCCGACAAAATCGCCGGCTTCGAGGGTCAGATGAGTGAACATATAGGAATCGGGAACAT
>WALJ01000146.1 GCA_015522885.1 Thermoplasmata archaeon | reverse complement strand
CCTGAGGGATGGAAGGTCGATATTCTCTCCATCACCGATTCAGGTAATCTCTGGAACTCGTCGATTATAACTCTCTTTTTTTTGTTAAGAGCTTTCGAGAGAAAGTTTATGAAATCGTTTATGTCCACGAATTTATCAACCTCTGCGCCATCTATCCACACGGTCCCATCTCTGCTCACAAGAACAAAGTAGTCCCACGGATAGAACCTCCTGAGCATGAATGTCTTACCCACTTTTCTCCTTCCGTATATCAAAGCCCAGTTCTTGTCTAGAGATTTTGCTTCTCGTCTGTCCACAATGAGGTCCATGCATGGGAGATATTCTTCAAAGATATAAAGTTAACCATAGTTAGTTAACCACCATTAACTAATGGCGAATAACCTGATAATCAAACCATCACATCTCCCGCTCCTTTTTCTGCATAAGGGCGGGCTCCGGCAATCAAATGTGAAAAAGCTCTCACACTCCATCATCCTGAGATTGGCTGTTATACTCATAAAGAGCACTGGGGAAAGGGTTTTTGCCACCGATGAATTGAGCTGATGGTCGCTCCTGTCTTTTTCCATAGGAACCTGAGAAGGATTTATGCCACTGTGAACGATGGAAGCTCCGTCCATAAATATTCTTGAGATGAACGGTTTTCCCTGTCGGGAGGATGAAAAAGAATACTATGAGGGATTCCGAAAGCGCTCTCCGAACACAGGATACCCTCTCTGCATGATTCTAGAGCGATGTCAGAAATGGCCGGCGGATGCGAGGACAGCAGGTCATGTGGAGCGCAGGAACTGTATATCCAGATAGGCCTGATGACCCTGATCAGGATTTTGCATTTTTGAAGTGGCTTTATGAAGGAGGCCCACCCCTGAAAACAACGGTGAAGATATCGGAATATACCGGCCCCGCCGGGGTAAGCTGGCTTTTCTTCAGCTTTATCTCCTTTATCTGCCGGGCATTGAAATCATCGTCCTCATGCGCTTTTATGAAGTCACGGAGTTCTCCGGGATTCCTTGTACCTTTCACCCTTCCAATGGTCAGATGAGGCGAGAACTCCCTTTTATCCGCAGGGATGCCTGCTTTTGCGGATATCTCTTCCATGGACCTCCAGAGCTCTTCGAGTCCTTCGCTTTTCTCTACCCCTATCCAGATGACCTTGGGTCTTTTCCGTGAAGGGAATGCGCCGACCTTTGAAAGGGAGATTTCGAAGGGAGCCATATCCGAGAACGCTTTCATACCTTCCGATATCGTTCCTACCTCCTTTTTCCCGATATTCCCGAAGAATTTGATAGTAAGATGCATATTATTCGGTTCAACCGTTTTAACCCTCACATCCAGGGATTTCAATTCTTCTATGAGTGAAACTATCTCCCTGTTCGGTCGTATCTCCACAGCGGCGAATGCCCTTATCGTTTCCATAGATGTGTATGGCCCCCCGCTCATAAGCTTTTTGCCGCAGATTCATAATACAAAGTAAAGAAGTAAGAAGAGCGCAATGGCGACCATCGACAGACCGGCTGCACCGGCGGCTGCCATTTTACGGATTTCTTTTCCGGCATCGATTTTCGCTGTTCCATTCGTCTTTCGGTATGGAACCCCGTTTATCAGCCCTTTTCTGCTCTGCATCGGCACTCTGCCCGTCATCCTATCACGAGTACATCGGCTTTGAGTATTTATAGTATCTGGCACAAACTTCTAACTGAATATATTTCGGGCAACCGGCGGAGCTGGGAAAGTATTGCCCGATTCGGGACCCTTTACCGGCAGTTCTGGATTCTATGGTTCGGAAGCTCGCAAATCCCTCAATGCAGGCCGTAAACAGCGTTCTCTCTCAGTTCCTCCTCTATCCGCATCAACTGGTTGTACTTTTCTACCCGATCCACTCTGCACGGAGCTCCGGATTTTATCTGACCGGCATTCATGGCCACGGCAAAGTCAGCTATGAAATCATCCGCCGTCTCTCCGGACCTGTGGGATATGAATGTCCTCCATCCCGCTCTGTGGGCCAT
>WALJ01000145.1 GCA_015522885.1 Thermoplasmata archaeon | reverse complement strand
TTCTACATAGTGGATATTGAGGGGATAGAAAAGAATAAAATTCAGATAGAGACCGTAAGCAGGCTGGCGGAAGAATTCGCTCTGTGGATGGACGGCGGCTTCAGAGAGGTCGGGGTGGTAGAAGATGCGCTCATACTCGGGGTGGAAACTGCGGTGATAGGGACAAAAAGCGTGAGAAGCATGGACGAGATAAGAAAAGCGGCCGAAATGTCAGAAAACATAGCCGTATGCGTGGACTACTTTTCAGGGATACTGAAATGGGGGGATATCCCCGAAGATATGGGCGAAATCGCCCGGATTCTGGCTGATTATGGTGTGAAAAAGGTGATTTTTTCCAATCTGTCCGATGATGCACCGTGGGAAGAAGCCTTGAAAACATTCAAAGATTTTGAGTTGTGGTTCGGCGGAAATTTGCCGGATAACCCTGATTTCGAGGGTATCGAAGGGATGATCATGCCTTATTCCCGCCTCATTCACTCCTGAGAACTCTCTTTTTCTTCGTACTCTCCGCTGGACGGGCTTATTTTCTGGTTGGTAAGGTTTTCATAGTCTGTGCTCAGAATGAACGCCCTTGCCATTGCGAAGACCTCGGGATGTTTTTCGAGAGAGCGGTCTAACTGATATGCCTGTAGGGTCTTGAGAAAGGCCCTTGCGAACGCATTCCTTGAGTTTTTAAGGGTGATTGCCTCTTCTCTCTTCTCTTTTGCCGTGATGATATCTCCTCGCAAATATACTATAAAAGGGTTTATGGCCATTTCTGTTCCAGCACCTCTTTGTTCACTATGAAATCAGGTTTTTCTCCTTTGAGCACCTTCAGCACCTGCTCGGCACTTGTTATGCCTGCTCTTATCTGCCCCTCTTTCGTGGATGCTCCGAGGTGCGGTGTGAACACGATATTGTCAAATTCGAAGAGCCGGCTTTTTCCGGGAGGTTCGGTTTCAAAGACATCCAGAGCCGCACCGGCTATCTTCTTCTCCTTAAGAGCCGTATAAAGCGCTCCTTCGTCTATTATCCCGCCTCTCGCACAGTTGATTATGTATGCCGTGTCTTTCATCATCTCAAACTGGGCATCGGATATCATATGCCGCGTTTCATCCGTGAGCAGAGCATGTATGGTTATGAAATCCGAATTTTTCAGCACATCCTCCAGAGTCCCCGGTTCCGCTTTCTTTTCCTTTATGAGCTCGACCGGAGCATAGGGATCATAAGCTATGCATTTCATTCCGAAGACCTGCGCCAGCTTCCACACCTCCTGCCCGATTCTTCCGAAACCTATGATTCCCAGTGTCTTTTCCTGAAGTTCTATCCCTTTTAACTTCTTCTTCTCCCATCTTCCTTCCCTCAGGCTACGGTCGGCATAAGCGAGGTGCCTTGCAAGGGAGAGCATATGGCCGAATACCAGCTCGGCTACGGAGTGCGTACTCCCCCGTGGAGCATTGACGACGGGAATTTCCTTCTCCGTGGCCTTTTTCACATCTATGTTGTCCACTCCTACTCCGGCTCTTCCTATGACCTTCAGGTTCTTTCCTTTCTCTATGACATCCGCAGGTACCTTCGTCCGGCTCCTCACTATTATGGCATCATACTTCTCTATCACTTCGAGCAGTTCTTCGGGTGTAGGCTCGAAATAATCGACCTCCGCCTCTTTTCTCAGGACTTCGAGCGCCTCTTCGGCCAGCTTATCGGAAACAAGTATCTTCATGGCAATCGCTCTGAGATTATATTCTCCAATAAAAAACTGTCGGAAGGTTTTTAACATAATCCCATATCCATGCACATGGATGTCATAACCGCACTCATCCTCGGAATCCTTCAGGGAATCACGGAGTGGCTCCCCATAAGCAGTTCGGGACACCTCGTAATAGCCCAGCATTTCATGGGTGTGGAGAATCCAGTTCTTTTCGATGCGGTCGTGCATCTGGGGACTCTCTTTGCTGTTCTTCTCGCTACATGGAAGTATGTGATAGATATTCTCAAATCCTCACTTAGAGCGCTCCACGGCAATCTTTTGGGGAACATAAGAAGCGACGAGAAAGCGAGGACGGGTTACGGGGCCGTGCTGGCGACCATACCGATAATAGTTGTCGGTCTTGCTCTACAGAACTATGTGGAAGAATCTTTTAGCTCTCTCTGGATAGTGGCCATAACTCTGCCTATAACCGGTCTGATACTGATTTCCGTGCGAAAAAAGCGCGGTGATGCGAAGAGTCCGTCCCTGAAATCATCCCTTCTCATAGGAACGGCACAGGTATTCGCCCTTCTTCCCGGGATATCCCGCTCGGGAACTACGATAGTCGCCGGAATCCACTCGGGGCTGGAAAGAGAGAGCGCGGCCCGTTTCTCTTTTCTCATGGCGATACTTGCGATAGCAGGTGCGGGTGCGCTCCAGATATACAAGGCGCTGAAAAATCCTGCGGATGTGGACGGACTTGTCATGCTGACAGGTTTTCTTTCCTCTTTCATAGCTGGCTATCTCTCCGTAAAAGCCCTCCTTAAGATAATTGTTACGGATAAGTTCCATTATTTCGCCTATTACTGCTGGATTGTCGGGGGTATCCTGTTTATTTATCTGCTCAGATAAAGACTTGATTTTTCCTGACTGATTTTTTCACTAGTCAAAATACAACAGTCGATGGAAAGATATTTATATCAGCTGACTATTCCTCTTCTTAGCAAATCACAAAAGATTGGTTTGATAAGGATTTAGGAGGAAGAAAATGACGCAAAATCATAAAAAAACTCAGGTAAAGAGCGCAGCCCTCTCAATGCTGGTAGTCGCCTCGATGCTCATAATGGCGATGGGCATAGGTACTACGGGTGTTAAGGCTGCCACAGTAAAAGAGACAGGCGGAGACCTTGTCATCGGAATATACAATGCCCCCCAGACAACGAATCCGACAGAGGCCGCAAGCGAAGAATGGATAATGAACTATCTGTACGACTCGCTGGCTGTTTATAAACCCAGCGAAGGGGTATTGCCTTGGTTGGCAGACAGCTGGGAAGTGGCACCGGATAATGTGACTGTGAATGTGACATTGAAAACAGGAGTTACCTTCACAGATGGAGCGCCGCTAACTGCTCTGGATGTGGTCAGCTCATATCAAACATATATGGCAACGACAGATTGCATTTACAATAGCTATGTTTCGTACATCCAAGGCGTTTTTGAGATAGACGAGCATACTGTCCAATTCGTATTGAAGTCACCCAACAGCGATTTCTTCACGAAGGGACTTATGGTACCAATTATGGAACAATATCACCAAGATGTGGGAACCGGTCCTTTCATGGACTATGCCACAGGAAGCAGGACAGGCACAGATACCAATGTCACCCTCAATGACCCTAACGATGCGGGAACCAGAGTCGGCGGAACAAATGTAAATTTCCAGCTTTCTCATGGGAATGTGGATCCTGCCAGTGTGACTATACACGAATTTGCTCCGATTTTAAATAACACAGGGGCGTTTGTGGGAACAAACTGGAGTGCCGAAACAACTCTGAATTCAACAGAGTATGATGTGGATTCCAAGAATGGAACGCTTACCATCCACACACTGGACGAATTCGACTATGTAACCGTCGATTTCACCTTCACCCAGGACACATTCACTCTTTCCGTAAATTCTGACTATTTTATGGGAAGGGCATATATTGATTCCGCAACATTCGTAGTGGAAGGAAAGGATGCCGCAGCGGTTGATGATATAAACAACGGAAGGATAGATGTAATATTCGATCAGGTAGACCCTTATTACAAATCCGTTGTGAAAGGAGCCAATGTCCTTACACCGCTAACTACTAACACCATAGAACTCAGAATAAACTGCGGGGTAGTCCCTCTGAACAACTCGGACTTCAGAAAGGCCATATCATATGTAGTGGATAAAGAAAGTTTTGTCAGTGATACGCTTATGAAAAGCGGAATAGTCGGTGATTCCGTGATCCCGAGAGACAATCTCTTCTGGTACAATTCTTCGCTTTCCCCAAGACCCTACAGCAAGGGGGCGGCATCTTCCATCCTAACAAGTGCTGGCTTTACGGACAAAGATGGTGACGGTTATGTGGACCTACCGGATGGCTCTCCGTTCTCCCTGTCTTTAAAAAGCGTCGGAATAACAGAAGATAACTATCTGGCCGCGGAAGCTCAGGTGGTATCCGTTATATTGGGGCAGGTAGGAATCAATACTACATGGATTGTAGAGCCCGGAGACAATGTAAGTGCGGATATGCATGGCGGAAACTTTGATTTGGTGATGACCAGAATGAGCTATCCGCTTGATCCATCATATCTTAATGATTTTGTTACTGGCAATGCCAACAATTTCATGCATTATTCAAACGCTAATTTCGATGCGGTCATGGAAAAGGCAAATACTGTCATGGACCTAGCAATGAAACAGCAGTACATAAAGCAGGCGCAGGGAGTTCTGTATGAGGATACGGCCGTTGTAGTTCTGACATATCTCAACGGGCTTCAGCTATATGACGGCACAAAATATGACGGATACTACAATATGATAAACGGAATAAACAACAAGTTCTCTCTCCTCGAAGTATATCATGTAATCGTAGGCAGTCTGGACATGGCCATAACTTCGCCCGATAGTTCTGACTCGGGAGATAGCGTCACTATAACTGTGACTGTTGCAAACGAGACTTCCAACATAGAAGGAGCAAAAGTGGAATTGACAGTCAGTGCCGGTACACTTTCGCAGGAAGAGGTGATCACAGGTGCCTCCGGAACCGCAGAGGTGACCCTTACTCTTCCGACAGTGGATGAACTTACCGATGTTACGATAACCGCAAAAGCCTACAAAGCCGGCTATATTCATACGGAGAAATCGGCCACCATAACGGTACATCCTCTGCCTTTGCCCGAACTCTCGGTCTCCATCGAGAAGCCTCAGGGCGGGATTTACAATGTTGGCAGCGAGAACAGCACCACCATAACGGTTACAGTCACATCTGCGGGAGAACCCGTGGCAAACGCCACTGTGGAAGCGATACTCGATCCGTCCATTACCGGAGCTAACATCTCACTTTCTTCACCGACAACAAATTCCAACGGACAGGTGACTGTCACCTTCACGGCCCCCAAGACAAGCACGGATATCTCCTATACGCTCACGGCAATAGCACATAAAGATGGTTACATGTCCTCCTCCGGTCAAGGAAGGGACAGTTCCGTCCAGATATATGTCAAAGGAGCAGCCCCCGAGAATCCCACCGCAAAGACTGATCAAGTACCGGGCTTCGAGGCCATAACTGCTCTTGCGGCCATATCACTTGCCGGAGCAGCATTCGAGATACGCAGGAAAAAGAGGAAATAAACCCTTTACATTTTTAACCCATTAATTTTTAATACTTTGTTGAGTAGTGCATACCATGGATAATCAAGAGGACATTCCTTATTTCGGAGCGCCTCCCGAAGACTACTACAGTCCCGATGTACCGCCTAGAAGAAAACCGGAAAAATCGTTCCCGCAGCATAGAGATAATTATTATAGACCTGCACCTCAGCCAAGAGCGCCGAAAAAAAAGAGAAGCATTCTGCGGCCAATCGTCTATTCCGTAGTTATAATGGTCCTTATATTCATACTTCTTTCTCCGCCTGTGCTCAATATGATACTCAACAACTTCCCAGGGTACCAAAGGAGCTTTCCGGAAACCGCTACTTTTACTGTCGAACGGAGGATATCTCTGTCAGGAAATGCGGACTATACCCTGGACCTTCCGAAGGTATCTGACATTCTTCCGGCACAGAGGGTTGTAACTACTGAATACAGTCCTCCTCCGACCGAAGAGCAGAGCAAGTACGGAGGAACTTGGAATATCTGGAGAGGGAATCTGGGCGGTTTCAACAGCCATGACACCATAACCATAAGGATGAGCATGGAAACTAAAACCATGGTATGGAAAATGGAAGAGAGTGGGAC
>WALJ01000144.1 GCA_015522885.1 Thermoplasmata archaeon | reverse complement strand
GGATGTGTCAACGATTAAAAACACAATAAAAATGGCAGATCTTGAGAATGTCTTTTTAGTTTCAATGAAAGACCGATAATTTTCTGGAAAAAGAAGAAACAAGCTTCTTGAAGGCCGTGGAAGGTACTGAGAAATTCGAATGATACGCATTCTTAAATCTCCTGTCTCTCTATCTATACTATCTCATTCTCAACAAGCTCAAAGAGAAGGATTTGAACGGAAAATACAGTGTGAAAGATGTTATTCTGCTGCTTTCAAAGCTGAAAATTTACGATTTTGAAGGTGAAGAGCTGATGAGCGAGTTGCCGAAGCAGGTCAAAGTGCTTGCAGAGAAACTTGAACTGAATCCGGACCTATTACGCATAGACCGGCGGAGTTGAGGTTAAAAAATTTTCTATAAACTTTCACTTTCACCCAGCCCCCCATTCCCTTTAAATCCGAGTTCCTATTTCCCCTCGTGTTCGTCTCTCATCCGCTGATAAAACCGAATACCATCGAATACCGCGCATATCAGGAGAACATAGCAAGGAAAGCTGCGGAGCGCTCCACTTTGGTAGTTCTTCCGACAGGCATGGGAAAGACGATAATCGCGATGCTCACCATTGCACTGCACTTAGAGAAAGGCGGGGAGAAGGTACTTTTTCTGGCACCTACGAAGCCTCTTGTCGAACAGCATGCGGAGAGCATATCGTCGATAATGACGGTCGAGCCGGTAGCGGCGTTCACAGGCTCGGTAAGGCCCGCAAAAAGGAAGGAGCTGTGGGAGAGCGCAAAGATAGTCGTAGCAACGCCCCAAACGGTCGTCAACGACATACTCTCATGGCTGGACATTTCAGAAGTATCCATGATTGTATTCGACGAGGCCCACAGAGCGGTGGGGGATTACGATTATGTGTTCATAGGAAAAAGGTACGGCGAGAAGAGAAGGGACGGGCTGGTCCTCGGCACGACGGCATCCCCTTCATACGACCAGCAGAAGGTCCATGAGGTCATAGAGAACCTCGGTCTGGAAGCGGTCGAGGTGCGCACACCGGAGGATGCCGATGTGGTCGAATATGTGAACAGGATAAGGCCGCAGTGGGTCAGAGTGGACCTCCCGCCCGAGATGGAGAGGATACGGGAACTTCTGAAGGGAGCGAGGGATGAGTGCATCAAAGAGCTCAAGACCACAGGCTATCTTCGGGGAAGCAGAGGGACCAAAAGGGAGCTCATAGCCCTTGGCGGTGAGATACAGAGAAGGATAAACAGGGGAGATAAGAGCGCTTACAGGGCCGCCACGATGCGCTCCATGGCAATAAAACTCGACCAGGCCCTTGAATTTGCGGAGACCCAGCCGGTCGGCACCCTTCTGTCATATCTGCAGAGGGTGGTCGAGGATGCGAACATGGGGAAGGACAAATCCTCGAAACTGCTCATGAAGCGCTCCGATTTCACGGGTGCCCTCCAGCTTGCCAGAGAGCATGAGGACATGGAACATCCGAAGATGGGCGCTCTGCGAGAGATACTTGAGAGGGAGATGAGCGCGGATAGGGAGCGGAAGATAATCATATTCGCGAATTACAGGGACACCGGGGAGCGGATAGTGAGGGCGATAAACGGGATTAAGGGCATAAAGGCATTCAGGTTCGTCGGTCAGGCATCGAAGAACGGAGATAAGGGGATGAGGCAGAAGGAGCAGAAGCAGGCAATCGAGGATTTCCGCTCCGGAAAATACAATGTCATGGTCGCCACGAGCGTCGCAGAGGAAGGGCTGGACATACCCTCCACCGACCTTGTGATATTCTACGAACCCGTGGCATCGGAGATACGGACGATACAGAGAAGAGGGAGGACAGGAAGGAAAAGGGAAGGGCGCGTGATATTCCTGATAACCAGAAAGACGAGGGACGAGGCCTATTACTGGACCGCGAGGCGCAAGGAGAGCGAGATGCTGAACAACCTCAGGGCATGGAAGGCGATATCCGACGAGATATTCTTCGAGAAGGCGATGGTGAAAAAGCACAGGAAGGAAAAGGGCGAAAAAACCGCTGCGAAGGATGAGCTCGTAAGGAAGATGGAGGTCGCCGAGAAAAAGGGGCAGCTCACTCTGGAGGATTACCTCGGGGAGCCGGAGGAGAAAAGGGAAGAGAGGGGTATAGAGATAGTCGTGGACCACAGGGAAGGGAGGTCGGCGGTTGCCAAGCACCTCTACCGGCTCGGAGCATCGATAAGAGGGGAGCAGCTCGGGGTTGCGGACTACCTTCTATCCGACAGGATTGCAGTGGAGAGAAAGGAGGTCGGCGATTTCCTTTCATCCATTATGGACGGGCGGCTCTTCAAACAGGCAGGGGAACTGTCCGGCGAGTACATGCGTCCCGTGTTCATCATAGAAGGCGAGGACCTTTTCACCAAGAGGATGCTCTCGGAGAGCGCAATAATGGGCGCTATCGCATCACTCATAGGCGATTACCGCTGCTCCGTGCTGTTCACGAAGAACGCGGAGGAAACAGCAAAGCTGCTCTATTCCATGGCAAGAAGGGAGCAGCAGGGCGGAAGAGGTGTCGGAAGGCGCGGAGAGAAAAGGACGATGGGAATTCACCAGCAGCAGAGGTTCATAGTGGAGGGATTGCCCGGAATATCGGCCACGATGGCGGAGCGCCTGCTCCTGCACTTCGGAACCGTGGAGAAGGTGATGAGCGCTCCCGAAAAAGAGCTGATGGAAGTGGAAGGAATCGGAAAGAAAAGGGCGAATGCGATAAGGGAGGTGCTGACGAAGGGGTATTTGAAAGGGGAAAAATAAAGGAAGAGAATCGGATGCGCCTTAGAGTTG
>WALJ01000143.1 GCA_015522885.1 Thermoplasmata archaeon | reverse complement strand
TGACCATAGACGAACTCGCTGAAGAAACATCTCTCAGCCGCTCTTCCGTCTCTACATCACTCAGCAAACTCTCCAAGGATTATTTCGTCACCGTCAAGAAGAAGGGGAGGGTCAAATATTTCTCTGCCATGCCATCTTTTCTGGAAAAATTTCTGGAGCAGCCCCGGGAACTTTTGGATAAGGAAATCATCCCGCTGAAGGAGATAACCGAAAAACTCGTTAAGAAGGCGGAAACCGACGGACATAGGTCAAAGCTGGAGGAATTGCTCCACGATCTTAGCACTCTGGAATGTGTGCTCAATAAGATAATAGAGATGGAAGAGGAGAACACGGGTTGCTTGAATACATAATTCTGTGACGGAAATCCTCAGTAGTCGTGATTTTCAAACTTGAATTGAGAATAGAAAAAATTATTTTTCATTCTCCACCTTTTCACACTTCCACATCTTCGCTATCTTCCTCCATATCTTCACATAGCCCACTAAGAACGGTATCTGTATCAGCGGTGTCACTGCAGGAGGTATTGCCATCATACCCATGCCTGCGCTCATTGCTATTGCCATAGCCGTACCTTCGTTCTTTCCCACCGAAGGGAACGTTATCGCCATGTGATCCCTGTACTTTATTCCGATTGCCCTGTTCAGGTATGTAAGCACTCCGAGGGAAATCAGGTAGTAGAGGACCAGAGGCACGAGAGCTATGAGAACCATCTCAGGCTTCTTTGCTATGAGTTTTGCTTTCTCCATGAATATGAGGAAGACGATGAGATACATACCGATTAGAGATACCGCAGGGAAGAGTGGTTTGAGCCGCAGGAAGCCCTCGGCCCCCCTCTTCTTTATGAGATACTGCCTTGTGAGTATGCCGAAGAACATGGGTACGAATACGACTTCGATTATCGTTATTATGAGGAGCGTCGTCGGTACACTTATGTTGGAGGAGGCGGCATAGACTGCAAGCCAGCCGGGGACCGTTATTATCGCAAGTATGAAACTGAAGGCCACTATAATGGTTGCAAGCTCCAGATTTCCCTCTGTAAATCCGGTGTATGCTATGCTCATGGAAGAACAGGGAACCACCATAGCAAGCATCAGACCAAGGGCAAGCGGGGGACTGAGTGGATGGAACAATGAGACGAGGTAGATGAGAAGCCACATCAGAAGAGGAGCGATGACGAGACCCATGGTTAGTCCTACGGTGAGCTGTTTTCCCTGCTTCATGGAGTTTTTCAATTCTCCCAAACGAAGGTTTATCATCATCGGGTAAATCATAGATATAACAACAGCGAGGTTGAGCCAGTGGAACATCTCTTTGTACTTCTCAGGGTTTATATTGAGGCCTATAAAAAATCCGAGTATCATGGCGAGCGTGACATACACGGGCAGTAACTTATCCAGATGGTTTTTTAATCTCAGATAGTCCATATCATTCCTCCTTATGTGTCTTTATGACCAGCACAGGCTTTTTGGTCTTTCTGAGCACCCTTATGGTTGTTGACCCCAGTAGTTCTTCGGAATATCCGAACTTTCCATGCGAGGGCAGGAGAATTAGGGATACTTTCTCTTCCTCTGCGAACTTCACTATCTCCTCATACGGTATACCGATTCTCACAACGCTCCGCATCCTTTTCGCCTTCACCATTCCCCTGCATCTCTCCCCCCTTTCTTTCAGCTTCTTCATGGCATTCTCCTTAGCCTTGGAGATTATGTCCTGCATCTCTCTTTCTTCGCTTTCGTACATGTATGAATAGCCGTTGAGCAGGTCCTCAAGGTATCCCTCATCTATCACATGAAGAAGGATGCACTCTTCAACCGCCATGCTGTTTTCCCTTTCAAGTCTCCGAATGGCACGCATCGCACCTTCGCTGAAGTCTGTCGGAAACAGTATTTTTCGGAACATCTTTTTCACCCCGTTTCAGGATTTTTTGAAATACATGGGATGCGAGAGGTATATACGTATTCCGCCGAAATTCGAGAACATATAATGGCTCGTTGGCGAAATCCTTCGATGATTTACATGAATCTCCTCTCAAGCACCTTTTTGTGAATCTTCACTCCGATAATGGAGAAAGAAGCTGTAAAAATAAGAAGCACGAGGAAATCATCCCGCTGAAGGAGATAACCGAAAAACTCGTTAAGAAGGCGGAAACCGACGGACATAGGTCAAAGCTGGAGGAATTGCTCCACGATCTTAACACTCTGGAATGTGTGCTCAATAAGATAATAAAGATGGAAGAAAAGAACGCGAGGTGCCTTAAAGAAGAC
>WALJ01000142.1 GCA_015522885.1 Thermoplasmata archaeon | reverse complement strand
GTAAGCCCGCTGTTCCTTTTACCGGTTTTTCCGAAGCCCGAAGGGCTGGTGGGGCATAAGCCTCCCGATGGAAGGCGATGCCTCGCCTATCGGCTCGGAAAACCCGCTTTGGAGGGCGAACCAGCGGAGCTAACCCAAAGAAAGAGCCCGATATGGGCCCGACGAGCGAAGTTACGCCTTCGCGAGGCGGCCTATTTTTCGAGCATGGCAAGAAAAATGGGCCCGCCCGGATTTGAACCGGAGTCGCCAGCACCCCAAGCTGGTAGGATGCCAAGCTACCCCACGGGCCCGATTGTGCTCCGGATAAAATGGATTAAGAAAATGGTTTTATTTCCTCGATGAGGTCTACATGACTCAGAAACATCCTTCTGCAGCAGTATCTCTCTATTCCGAGGTCATCGAGGACCTTTGCAGGGTCTTCTCCGTTTTCCACGCGGGTTTTAAAAGGTTCATAGGCGGAACCTATGACCTTTCCGCAGGTGAAACATCTTACGGGTATTATCATCATATCACCTGTATGACTTCTGCCTCTTCTTTCTGGCACCGCGTCCGAGGGGCGTCTTCGGGAGCTTTCTCCTCGGGTCGTTCACAAGCATGTTTCTGTCATACTGCCTCAATACGGCCTCGAGTTCCCTGTCACCGCTGAAATACGCTACCAGTGCCCTTGCTATGGCCGTTCTTGCCGCGCTCGCCTGGCCCATGAAACCTCCGCCCTGCACCTTGACGTCAATGTCAACCTTAGAGGCTTTGCTTCCTGCCAGTATTACGGGCTCCATCATCTTGGTTCTGGACATCTCATGCCCGTATATTTCCAGAGGAGTTCCGTTTATCCTTATCCTTCCGACTCCTTTTTTGATGTGGGCTCTGGCAATCGCACTCTTCCTTTTTCCGCTTGTAACCTTAATTCCTGTTTTCTTCATCTTTCATCCCCCTTAGAACCTCGCACCCATGTGCTCGGAAAGCTCTCCCACGGTGATGTATGTAGTGCCTGCTATTCCTTCGACCTTAGCTTCTATCTTCTCTGTCTTCTTTCCCTTGAAATCGGAGGGTGTGCCTATGTATACTTTCAGCCTTTTCAGTGCCATTCTGCCTCTCGGGCTGTCCTTGGGAAGCATCCCTCTGACAGTCCTCTTTATTATCCTATCGGGCATTCTCGGGAAGAACGGCCCCTTCACCGAACTGCCGAGTTCCCTTTTTTCCTTGTATTCCCTGAATATTCTGCCCTTTTTGCCCATTATGACCGCTTTTTCGGCGTTGATTATGACCACTTCCTCTCCGTTGAGCAGTCTCTTTGCCACTGCGCTCGAAAGCCTTCCCAGAACAAGGTTCGTAGCATCGATGTATGTGACCATCATATCACCCCATTATCCTCACATTGGAACCCTTGGGATTCTCTTTTACGAGGTCTGTCAGGGATATTACCCTTCCGCCCGCGCTCTCTATCTTCTTCTTTGCACTGTCGGATGACCTGTATGCGGCTATGGTGACCTTTTTGTCTATGTCTCCCGCACCCAGTATCTTTCCGGCTATCACTATCGTCTCGTTCTCTGATGCGTATCTGGCTATCCTGCTCACATTGACCTCCGCCCGGTTTCCGGAGGGGGCTTCTAGTCTGCGAGCAACGTCTCGCCAGATGGGAGCTTCGTTTTCACGGGCCTTTTTCTTCAGCTCGCTGATAAGCTCCACAAGATTCGGGTTTGTTTTCCTTATTTTCTTCATCATAACTCCTCCTTTGTCAAACTCTGAGGAGTCCGACTCACAGGGACTTCCCTGCTCGTTCTGACTCTTTCGACGTTGCGAAGTATGCTGCAATCGGGTCCCTTTTATAAAGTTTTGGTTTCGCTGGGCTTTGTGTAGAGTACGAAAATTATTTAGACCTCTTTACAGAGGTCAAACTCGCAACTATCGTTGCTCGTTTCGCCAAAACTTAAAGGGAGCGCAGACTCTCCCGGATGTGACAAAACTGAATCAGAAGAAGATACGCTGGATAGTGCGGCATTGTGCCGAATCAAACGATTTCAGCACGGGAGAAGCTGCTGAAATCCACCACGTAAGCCAGAGAAGGGTTCAGCAGATTCCCAAGGAATATCGAGAGACAGGAGAGATTCCTGTGTTGAAGAAGGAAAGAAGACCGAAAACTGAAGAGAACGGTATGATTTTCTCAATTTCAGAGAAGAATGAAAAAGGAGGAAGAAACGATGGGTTTATCG
>WALJ01000141.1 GCA_015522885.1 Thermoplasmata archaeon | reverse complement strand
TTGTCGATTATGCCGGAAAGGAGTTCGTAAGAAGGCTCAGGCCGACACAGAGCGAGATGGGAGAGGTCGACAGAGCGGCACTTCAGGAGGCTAAAAAGAAGATGGTGTTCAGATATCAGAGCGCCAACACCTGCCTTGTCGAAGCCGACGAGGAACCGCCGCACGAACTCAATGAGGAGGCTCTGGACATAACCCTCACTGTTGCGAAGATGATGGATGTCGATTTTGTGAGGGAAGTTCATTTCATGAGGAAGATAGTTATAGACGGCTCGAACACAACAGGATTTCAGAGAACCGGTCTGATAGCGATGAACGGGCACATCGATGTTGGTGGCAAGAAGATAGGCATACCCACCATATGTCTTGAGGAGGACTCTGCAAGGCCCGTGGAAGGCGGTAAGAAGGGTGAGAGAGTTTATCGCCTTGATAGGCTGGGAATCCCGCTGATAGAGATAGCCACCGCCCCCGATATAAGAATGCCTGAGGAGGCGAAGATTGCGGCCAAGACTATAGGTTCTATACTGAGAGCCACTAAAAAGGTGAAAAGGGGCCTTGGGACCATAAGGCAGGACCTCAACATATCCGTAAAAGGCGGTGCTAGGGTCGAGATAAAAGGGGTTCAGGAACTGGATATGATTCCGCTCTATGTGGAGAACGAGGTTAGGAGGCAGTTGAGGTTGATAGAGGTTGCGGAGGAACTGAAAAGGAGGAACGCCGGTGTGGAAAGGGAGATATATGATTTAACAGAGATATTCGAAGGCACTGAGTCCAAGGTGATAAGGAGCGCTCTCCGTAAGAACGGGAAGGTCCTCGGAATAAGGCTGAGGGGTTTCTCAGGGCTTTTAGGTGCGAAAGAAGGAGAGACCGAAAGAAGATTAGGCCCAGAGTTCGCACAGTACGCATCCGTGGCAGGTATGAAGGGCATATTCCACTCGGATGAACTTCCCGCCTATGGTGTGACGGAGGAAGAGGTAGAGAAGGTAAAGGGTGCTCTCAACATAGGTGAGATGGATGCTTTCGTTCTCGTGGCAGAGAGGGAAGATATAGCGAGAAAGGCGCTGGACATGGTGATAAAGAGGGCCGAGATGGCATTCCACGGTGTTCCTGAGGAAACGAGGGATGCAAAGGACGAGGGAAGGACGAAGTACAGCAGGCCGCTTCCCGGAAAGGCGAGGATGTATCCGGAGACCGATGTTCCCCCAATCTACATAGATGACGAGCGCCTGAACGCAGTCGAGATACCTGAGTTAAGGGAGGAAAAAGTGGAGCGCTTTGTTAAGGAATATGGAATAAGCAGGCAGGATGCCGAGCAGATTGTTGATTCAGAAAGGGATGATATCTTTGAGGAGCTTTCAAGGGAATATGGCATGCCAAAGATTGCGCTCAGGGTAATACTCCAGATATTACCTGAGATTGGAGATATCGATGACAGGGCACTGCACGATGCCTTCAAAGCTTTGAAGGATGGAAGGTTCTCGAAGGAAGGTCTCGAAGCTGTATTAAAGAACATGGCTCAGGGAATGGATATAGATGAGGCCATAAAGAAGGCAGGGCTAGGTATGCTCAGTGAGGACGAAGCCTTGGAGATTGCGAGGGAACTTGTGAATGATAGGATTGATTTTGTCAGGGAAAGAGGAGCAGGAGCTCTCGGCCCGCTGATGGGGCCATTCATGCAGAAGGTAAGGGGAAAGCTGGATGGAAGGAAGGCGAGCGCAATACTGAAGAGGGCTATAGAGGAACTCCTGTAAGCCTGCGAAAATAAAAAATATCTGTATAGCATAAGGATGAGAGGCAGATATGAGCCTGAATCTTAGAGTTGGACAGAACATAGACGAAGGAAGGATTAAAGAGATTGTGGCGGAAGCGGTTAAAGCCAGAAAGTTCAGCAACATAGACACTTTAAGGATGGGTATAGAGATAATAGAGATGGGCATGAAATGGAGGACAGAGAATGAGGAGTATCGGGCAGATATGATGAGGCGATAAAATGCTACGACAGAGCACTAAGAATTAATCCGAAGTTTGGATTGCCAGAAAAAACCGAAAGATGGCCTTGGAACATCTGGAGAGTAGGGGAGAACACATTAGAACTGCTGTGCAGTTACAGGAGAAAGGGGAGTTTTCCAGTGCCGCAGACATCTATAGAGAATTAGGAGAGGAAGAAAAAGTCAGAGAAATGGCAGATCTCGACAGAAAACTGAAGAAAGCAAAAGGCTACGAAACTGCCCTCAACTACGAAAAGGCTACAGAACTCTATGAAGAATTGGAGATGTGGGAAGATGCAAAAAGGTGCAGGGAAAAACTTTCTGCCGTTCAGAGTGGATATTCAAATGCCGCACCCCCTCTACCCCGTGATATGCAGCACTATGCCCCCATTAACAAAGAGTATGTCCAGAATATCTACTCCGCCAACGCATCCGAGAAAAAACCACCATCATTCGATTTCGGCGATTTCTTTTCATACAAAATCCTCCACAAAATCGGTTCCGGCGGTTTTTCCGATGTATATGCAGTGGAAAGGAATGGCCACAGGTACGCCATGAAAATCCCGAAAGGTGTTGACCTCAGCGGTTCCGATACGCTGGAACTGAAGGAAAAAGACCTCGAAGGCTACGGAA
>WALJ01000140.1 GCA_015522885.1 Thermoplasmata archaeon | reverse complement strand
TGGGAAGAGCGCTCCCCGATGTTCGGGACGGGCTGAAGCCGGTGCACCGGAGGATACTCTATGCGATGTACGACATGGGGATAACCCACAGCAAGCCGTATAAGAAGAGCGCAAGGATAGTCGGAGAGGTTCTGGGTAAGTATCACCCGCACGGGGACAATGCGGTATATGATGCCCTCGTAAGGATGGCTCAGAAGTTCTCCCTCAGGTATCCGCTCATAGACGGTCAGGGGAACTTCGGAAGTGTTGACGGGGACAGCGCCGCGGCGATGAGGTACACCGAGGCGCGCTTGTCGAGGATTGCGGAGTACATGCTCGAGGACATAGACAAGGAAACCGTTGATTTCACGGACAACTTCGACGCATCGCTGAAAGAGCCGCTTGTCCTGCCTTCGATGATTCCCAACCTCCTGTTGAACGGTTCCGCGGGAATCGCCGTGGGAATGGCGACAAATATGGCTCCGCACAACCTCAACGAAGTCGTGGACGGGCTGCTGGCACTCATAGAAGACCCGGAACTCGAGCCTCTCGAACTCATGGAATATGTCAAAGGCCCCGATTTCCCGACAGGCGGGATAATCTACGGAACCGCATCGATAATGAGCGCATACACGACCGGAAGAGGTGCTGTTCGGGTGAGAGCCAGAGCGGACATCGAAGAGCGCAAGGGAAAGGAGAGGATAATAGTAACTGAAATACCCTACATGGTCAATAAGTCGAACCTTCTGAAGAGCATCGCAGAGCTCGTTAAGAACGGGATCATAGACGGAATCTCCGACCTCAGGGACGAATCCGACAGGCAGGGTATGAGGATAGTCATCGAGATAAAGAGAGGGGCGATGGCGGATATAGTCCTCAACCAGCTTTTCAAGCACACGCAGATGGAATACACCTTCGGGATAAACAACGTGGCGCTCGTCGACGGTGTCCCGAGAACCCTCAATCTGAAGGAGCTGATGGCGGAGTTCCTGAAGCACAGGGAAACTGTTGTCAGAAGAAGGACCGAATACGAGCTGAGGAAAGCCGAGGAGAGAGCGCACATACTCGAAGGTCTGCTGATAGCCCTCGACCATCTGGATGAAGTGATATCTCTCATACGCTCTTCGAAGACAGCGGATGAGGCGAAGCAGCGCCTGATATCCCAGTTCCTTCTCACGGCGATTCAGGCGAAGGCAATACTGGATATGAAGCTCCAGAGGCTTACGGGTCTCGAGAGGCAGAAGATAAAGGACGAGCATACGGAATTGATGGAGAAGATAAAGGAACTGAAGGAGATTCTGGCCCACAGAGAGAGGATACTCGGGATAATAAAGGAAGAGCTCGCGGAACTGAGGGACAAGTTCGGAGACGAGCGGAGAACCCGCATAGAGGAAAGCGAGGAAGACATCGAGATAGAGGACCTGATACCCGACGAAGAAGTGGTGATAACCATGACTCACGGCGGATATGTGAAGCGCATACCTCTCGAGACATACAAACAGCAGAGAAGGGGAGGAAAAGGCCTCATAGGAATGGACACGAAAGAGGAGGATTATGTCGTCTCAGCATTGACCACGACAAATCACAGCTATCTCCTGTTCTTCACCGACAAGGGAAGAGTTCACTGGCTGAAGGCGTGGAAGATACCCCAGTCAGGTAGAAGGTCGAAAGGAAAGGCCGTGGTAAATCTGCTCCCCGCTCTGGAAAAAGGGGAAAAGGTCGCTGCGATAATACCCGTAAAAAGCTTTGATGAAGGCTACATAGTCTTTGCGACCAGAAAAGGTATAATCAAGAAGACGGAGCTGAAAGCGTACAGCAGGCCGAGAAAGGGCGGAATATGGGCGATAAAGCTCAATGAAGGAGATTCCATAGTCGATGTGGCGCTTTCATCGGGAAACGACCAGATACTTCTTGCAACGAGAAAGGGAAAGGCCAACAGGTTCGATGAGCTCGAGGTCAGGCCCATGGGAAGGGTCGCTCACGGGGTCATCGGAATAAAGCTGAGGGAAGGAGATGAAGTGGTCTCCATGTCCGTGGTGCACGACGAATCCGTGCTTCTCAGCCTGACCGAGAAAGGATACGGCAAGCGCTCCTATGCCCGTACATACCGGAAAACCCACAGAGGAAGCCACGGTGTGATAGCCATGAGAATAAGAGAGAAAAACGGGAATCTCGTGAGGGTCCTCGATGCGACCGAGGTTCAGGAACTCCTTGTTACCAGCAGGGAAGGTATGTTCATCAGAGTGCCGGTGGATGAAATAGCGATACACGGGAGGGCCACAATGGGTGTGAGAGTGATGAGACTCAACCCGGGAGATGTCGTGGTCGATGTGGAGCCCCTTGTCGAATAATATTTAAGTAGTGGGGTGGATACGCACAGGTGAGCCTCGACACATACATAAAGCTGGCAATCCTGATATCCGTCGCATTCATCCCCTCCATCATCTACATGGTCTGGATAAGGAACGCCGAGAGATACGGTAGGAATTCATGGTGGATTTTAGGGGCGATATTCATCTGGGGCGCAATCACCGCCGTTGCCATCTCGTTGATACTGGAGATACTGCTAATTAACGCTTACGGAGAGTTCGAAAGGACCTACGAAGTTCTGCAAAGGCATGAAAACCTTGAAACTCTCGTTCTGGCCTGTGTCATAGCTCCTTTTGTGGAGGAAGGCGCTAAAGCTCTCGGAGTGTTCGCCGCAAGAAAACACATGTTCGAGATCGAGGACGGTTTTGTCTTCGGTGCCGCCGCAGGACTGGGATTCGCCGCAACCGAGAATCTGCTGTATGAATCCGTTACTTTCTTCAAATTCGGTCTTATTGCATACATACTTATAGCCGTTATAAGAAGCACATCTTCGGCATTTCTGCATGGGAGCGCCACTGCGGTGAGCGGATACGGAATATCGAGAAAGGTGCTCTACGGCCGCTCTTTCCTGCCGTTTTTCCTGCTGGCGGTTCTCATGCATGCCATGTTCAATTTTCTCGCATCCTTCTCCCTTCTCTTCGAAGGTACGGAACTCCCTCTGCTCGGTCTCGGTCTGGCCATAGTCTTCGGAATCGTTTCAATTGTGATAATAAGGAGAAAAATCATGGAGCTGGACGGTATGAGAAGGGCCATGAGAAAGTTCGGGCGATAAGTTTTTAACCCCTTTTTCCAATATGTTTTTGGATGTCACTTTACGATGATGTTCTCCGGATAATGGAGGAAGAGCTTCCTGAAATAGGCCCTTATATGCTGAAAAAGCAGATGAGAGACTTGGGCATCGAAGACGGCGAAATAACGGTCAAAGATGTCCCGCGGGTGTCCAGAGCTCTTTCGGAGGCGTCGGCGATGTTCGGGAAGGAAAAAGCGAAAAGGATTGCAAAAAGGATTGAAAAGATGTCCAGAGTCAGCGGTGTTATAGAAACCGAAAGAAACCCGGATAAAAAGCTCGAAATGCTTATGGAACTGGCAAAATCGAGGTACAGAATGGGAGAGTGGAAAGAAGCGATGAAACTATTTGGGGAAGCTTTGGTTATTGCGAAAAAATCCAAGTATCCCAAGTTCACGGCCGAAATACAAAGATATACCGGAAATGTAAAGATAAGGTTAGGGGATTTCGAAGGGGCCGAAAAGGATTTTTCCGAGGCGAAAAAGATTTCCGAGAGGATATTCGATAAAAAGGGAATTGCGGAATCCCTTAACGATTTCGGAAGTCTGGAATGGAGAAGAGGAAACTACAAAAAAGCCATGAAATATCTGGAAGAGACCAAAAGAACGGCCGAAAGACTGGGGGATTACAGGCTGGTCGGGAAGGCTTACATGGGCATGGCAAACGTGCATGATGAGACGGGTGACCAAGAGGAGGGAATATACTATTCCCAACTTGCCCTTGATGCCTTAAAAAAAGCCGGAGATAAGAAAGGTGCGGTCACGATATACAATAACATGGGCGTTGCCTATGCCAGACTCGGGGACTCCAAAGGGGATGAAAATGCATACAAAAAGTCCGGAGAATACTATGAGAAGTGCATCACGCTTGCAAAAGAGCTTGATTATGTGGTAATGGAGGGGTGGGCGTCCTTTAACATGGCAGAAACTCTGGCAAAAACGGGCGCATTCGAAGAAGCTCTGGTATATGCCAACCGATCCGAAGAAATCTTCAGGAAACTGGACGATAAATTGGGATTGTCAGGAGCCCTCATGTCATTTGCGATAATATACAGGGAAAAGGGAGACTATGAAAAGGCAAAGGAATACTTCGAAAAGACAATAAAATTGAGAAAGGAACTTAAAACACCGTATCGGATTGCGGATGCTCTTTACGAATACGGTCTGATGCTGAGAAAGATAAGAGATCCGAATGCGAGAAAGACCATGGAAGAAGCAGCAAAAATATTCGAAAAAATAGGAAATAAAGAAAGAGCCGCAGAGGCTAGGGAAGCGGTTTGGAAGTGAGAAATTGGGAATATCTCTAGGTTTTCCTTCTTCTTGCGATGAGGACAGCCATCCCTATGGTGAACAGTATGGGAATGAGCATTTCGGAGAACTCCGGCACCGGTGTCGCGTCCGAACCCCGATACCTTGTAGGGGATGCGCTCTGGTCCAGAGGAACCATGGAATCCGTGAGATCGCTGTTTCCTTCCCAGTCGCTCATCTCGAACGAAATCTTGATTGTGGATGGGTTTCCGATGCTTTGCAGTGGAATTCCTCCTTCTATTCTTGTAGAATCTTTAGCCACCTGAACGCTTCCTCCGCCTATG
>WALJ01000139.1 GCA_015522885.1 Thermoplasmata archaeon | reverse complement strand
GCAGCAGGGTCCGTTACAAAAAGAACTTCTGCCTCGGTATATTCCGGAAGGCTCGGATTCGTCAGTGTCCCGGGAACGAAACGACCGGGAAATGCCTTTGCACCTATCGTCTCAGAGAATACTCTCGCAGGTCTCTGGCCGTACTGCCTTGCGGCAACGACAAGTATGTTTTCAGGCTTGAACCTTGACAGGAATTTCGCTGCGATCCTTATCCTCCTGTCGGTCTCCTCGACATTCAGAACCCAGAGGCCGTCGTTTCTTACCTTGAAAACGAACTTTCTCATATCCTGGCTCTTCTGCTTCGTTCCGATGTGCACTCCCGCAGTGAGATATTCGCTTTCCGAAATCAGCAGATTCTTTTCCTTATCTTCTGTCATGAACTTCCTCCGTCAATTTTCCCTTACGACTGTTATCGGTATGACGTTCTCCTTAAACTCGAGCATGGCAATTTCCACAGGGTCCAGCATACCTTCCGGTATCTGCAGGGGGACAGGCGCTCCCATCGATATCTGAAGAGCCCTTGCTCCGATTATTCTTGCCTTTTCAAATCTGGTGTACTTCATGGTATCTCCTGAGAAGTCTCCCTAATTATGTCCTCTTTATAAAGTTTTTGAGAGGTCTACTGCAATATATATCTGATGAAAACTCTCTTATAAGCCGCTCCTATGCATGAACATGAAACTCGCCCACATATCCGATTTGCACTGCGCTCGCACATATATGTTCAATGAGGAAGCTTTGAAGAAAGGAATAGAGAGACTGAACGAGGAAAACCCCGATATCGTCGTAGTCACCGGAGACCTTACAGATTGGGGGATAAGAGAAGAATACGAGTATGCTCTGGGCTTTCTGGAGCGGATAGAAGCGGAGAAGCTGATAGTCCCCGGCAACCACGACGAGCGCACCGACGGATACAGGAAGTTCGAAAGGCACATCGGAAAGAGGTATTTCTCAAAGGTCGCAGACGGCATATTCTTCTTGGGATTGGACAGTGCTGACCCTGACATGGATACCGGCCACATGGGCAGGGAACTGATAGGATGGGCAAGAAAGGAGGTCAAAAAGGCAGGAGACCGGAAAAAGGTCGTTTTCTTCCACCACCACTTACTACCCATACCGCATACCGGCCGAGAGAGGAATATACTGACGGATGCGCCCGAGGTAATTGAGTTCATCATGGAGAACGATATCTCTCTGGTTCTCGGAGGCCATAAGCATGTTCCGTGGGTATGGAATCTGAACGGGGTGATAATCTCACACACGAGCTCTTTCGGGTCGAGGCGCTCTCCGGTCGGGAATTCGTACAATATTGTGGAAATCAGCGATGAAAATGTCGCTATTGAAAGGGTTTACAATCTGAGCGGGAAAAGGGAGAGGATAACGGATTCACAGAATACATCAAGAAGATGATAAAGTACTGATTCAGGAGCGAGTGTATGATGGAAATGCTCCTTCAAAATATTGATTTCGTGATGTTGCCACATATGTTTCTGCACTTTGCCAACTGATGCTCCCTCTATTTAGAGAGAAACGGCTTCGACTACCGCTTCTTTTGGAAACTTCATCCTGAGAAAACCATAATCTATCTCTTTTAGTTGGCAATATCGGAAGGGCGAAAGTTTAATATAACCCCATCGGTAACGAAGTTCTACGGTTCTATGCCCAAGGAACCTTTAAATAAGAAAAGAAGATAGCGGCAACAAATCCGAAAGGAGGCAAAAATTATGGCAGAAAAAGAACACCTGAATCTGGTATTCATAGGCCACGTGGATCACGGAAAATCCACTCTGGTAGGTCGCATGCTCCTGGAACACGGAGAGATAGACCAGCACATAATAGATAAGTACAGAAAAGAGGCCGAAGAAAAGGGAAAAGCAACCTTTGAGTTCGCATGGGTTATGGACAACCTCAAAGAGGAAAGGGAGCGCGGTGTTACAATAGATGTGGCACACAAGAAATTTGTGACAGATAAGTATTATTTCACAATTATAGATGCTCCCGGACACAGGGACTTTGTGAAGAACATGATAACAGGAACATCACAGGCCGATGCGGCCGTCCTTGTGGTCGCAGCTCCAGAGGGTGTCATGGCCCAGACAAAGGAGCACGTGTTCCTTGCCAGAACTCTCGGCGTAACTCAGCTTATAGTAGCTATAAATAAGATGGATGCCACGAAGCCGCCGTACGACGAGAAGAGATTCAACGAGGTGAAGGAACAGGTATGGAAGCTTCTGAAGTCAGTCGGTTACAAGGAAGATATGGTTACGCTTCTTCCGGTGAGCGCTTACAAAGGCGACAACGCCATGAAGAAGAGCGAGAACATGCCATGGTGGAAAGGACCCACCCTGATAGAAGCACTCAACTCCCTGACACTTCCAGATAAGCCTCTGAACAAACCACTGAGACTGCCCATACAGGACGTTTACACTATCACAGGAATAGGAACAGTTCCAGTTGGCAGGGTGGAAACCGGCGTTCTGAAGCCCAACATGAAGGTCTCGATAATGCCTG
The DNA here is from genome assembly GCA_015522885.1 of Thermoplasmata archaeon. Lineage (GTDB taxonomy): Archaea > Thermoplasmatota > Thermoplasmata > WALJ01 > WALJ01 > WALJ01. Next base: position 1,210 of record WALJ01000139.1, on the reverse strand, counting down.
CGAATAAGGTAGGGGAAGTCAAGTCCATAGAGATGCACCATGAGTCCATTCCTCAGGCTGTTCCCGGTGACAATGTCGGGTTCAATATCAGAGGTGTGGCTAAGAATGAGATAAAGAGAGGAGATGTTGTCGGCCCTGTTGACCATCCTCCGGCAGTTGCACAGACATTCACAGCGCAGATAATGGTACTCAATCATCCGAGCGTCATAACAGCGGGATATACTCCGGTCTTCCATGCGCACACCGCACAGGTGGCGTGCACCTTCGAGGAACTTCAGAAGAAGCTTGACCCGAAAACCGGACAGACAAAGGAAGAGAACCCGCAGTTCCTGAAGACTGGTGATGCCGCGATAGTGAAAGTAAGGCCCACGAGACCGATGGCAATAGAGGCTGCCAAGGAATTTCCACAGCTCGGAAGGTTTGCAATCAGGGATATGGGTCAGACCGTAGCCGCAGGTATGGTCATAAGCTTGGAAAAGAAAAACCTCTAAACCCTTTTTCATATCTTGATTTTAGGTGATATCAAATGGCACAGAAAGCCAGAATTTCTCTTACAGGAACAGACCCAAAGCGGGTTGACGGAGTATGCGACCAGATAAAGAGAATCTCGGAAAGAACAGGTGTGCAGATGAAGGGACCGATTCCTCTCCCTACAAAGAGACTGGTAGTACCCATAAGAAAGAGCCCAGATGGAGAGGGTTCGGAGACATGGGAACGATGGGAGATGAGGATACATAAGAGGCTGATAGACCTTGATGCCGATGAAAGAGCTCTCCGCCAGCTGATGAGGATAGAGGTTCCGGACGGAGTGCACATAGAGATTGTGCTGAAATCGTCGTAAACATTGAGATATAATTGTTTAATTTTCAATGATGAGTTAGGAGGGCACCGTAGAGTGAAGAGGAACCATCACAAGTCCAACGTGGAGATAGACAGTATCTCCGAAAGGCATTCCGATGATCTGAATCTCTGATTTTCGGGTGAATTAAGGGCTTTTAGGGCAGTAACAGAGGCGAGCGAAAGGTTTATATACTATGGATATCCTATAGATATCCCATGAAGAAAGTACCGGTATCCCTGCGGACGCATTTCGAGATTGATGGCATCTATGCGGTAATAGAGCGCAAGGTGACAAAATTCGGGAATAGTGCGAAAGTTGACTGCCCCAAGGAGTATCTCGGGCGAAAGGTGTACTTAGTGATCGTATGAG
>WALJ01000138.1 GCA_015522885.1 Thermoplasmata archaeon | reverse complement strand
GGAAAAGAATCAAGGGATTTATACCTCTTTAGTGTTGTGAGCGAGCAGGCTCGCCCGATTTTCTTTCTCATCCGGTGGCTTTCTTTGGAGGGCGAGCCAGCGCAGTGAACAATAAAGAAAGAGCCCGAAGTGGTCCCGGCTCCCGGATTTGAACCGGGGGCCTGCGGATTTCGGCGGATACCGGATTTCTCCGGGAACACACTACAGTCCGCCGCTCTCGCCAGACTGAGCTAAGCCGGGTGCAGTCTCTCTAACAAGGAGATATATTTGTAATTTTCTGAGAACAGAACTATTTCAGGTGCAAAAAGAATATAAAATGGGAAAATGGTTTAATATTTCTTTTCCTCGGGAAGAGCGCTCTCCGCAAGGTCTTCGAACTCGCTGTTCTTCTTTTTCCTGTAGAGATAGAAGCCGGCTCCTATGATTGCTATCGCACCTATCGCAGCCACTATCAGCAGGCCGGGCCTTACGGGATTATTCGTCACGGAACCTATGTCCGTGAGCGCTTCGCCGGAGACCTCTGGGTCGTGGTATATCTGATTTCCACCCGGATAGACAAGCCCGCCTATCAGGAAGAATCCCGTGAATACCTGTCCGCGAGCTATGACGGTGTGTCTGAGACCTCCCTGTATCTGGGCATACATCTGCATTTCCTGTCCGTCCACCGTTACATTGGAGACCCATGCGAATCTGGCCACTCTTTCCCAGCTATCATCTACCTCTATGAATCTATGCCTGAGCTGTCTGGCTCTGAAATTTGCTGTCTGTTCATCCACGGCAGTTGTATCGTTCACCTGCTCTTTACCCGAATCCGTATAGTACTTGGCTGTTCCATTGGCACCCATATTCCGCATTGCCTGTCTTATCCAGAGCGCTTCACCTATCGGTACATAGTGAGCGAATATCGAGTGGAATACCAGAAGCAGTGCCGGGTTAGCGTTCGTCGGGTCGAAGTCCCAGCCTTCGATGTACTGGTCATATTTCGCACCGTAGACCGTCTTCCAACCGCTCACATTCTCCATATTCCTCTCCATGTGCGTTACCCTGTATCTCTCTTTGCCCATGAACCCTTTGTATGTCTCCATGGTCAGTTTGAAATGAGGCATCATTGCATTGTCCACATATATCTTGTCCGCTCTGAGGTGGAAGGTGAACTGAAGCGTGTCCAGCGTTTCGTTCGCAACCTGCTCGTCAATTGTTTGAGAGTTTCCGAGAGGGATGTATGTCAGATTGTGTGCTGTGAGGCTGAAGGTCCATGTGGTGTTGTCTCCGTCCACTGTCTTTGTTACCTCGCTCCTTTCCCATGCCGTGTCCAGTGAGACTTTCTTGTATACGGGTTCGTGCTCCCACATGCCTTCGTAAGGCAGTAATCCCGTATAGTCGAACATTCCGTTCTGATTGCTGTCGTTGAACTCCACAAGGGTGTCCAGTCTCTGTGCGAAGAGCATTCCGACTTTAAGATTCTTGGCTCCGAGCTTCGCTCCGTTGCTGTCGTATGCTTCCACGGAGCCGACATATTTGTTGACCTTCGCCAGTATGATTATCGAGTTCGGGTTTGTTTCGGTTCCGTAGATAACACCGAATTCGCTGTTATCTCCGAGCTGAATGTGCACGTACCCGCCTCCTCCGAGCATGTCCGTTGTGCCTGTTACGGGCTCCGGTATCTGGGGCTGTGCCGTATCCGCAGCGCTCCCCATCATCGGGAGTGCGGAAAGCAGCATTGCCATGGCCACTATGGCCGCCATTATTCTTTTCTTCATTTTTATCACCTGAAAGGTGTTGGTCCTAAAAAGTATTTATAAGCTACCTGTACTTATCCAGTACATATACCACTTTGAAAGGAGATATGCATGCACCTCATGACCGAACAGAGAGTACTGCTACACATCCACAGATATGTGGGAAAGAAAAGCGAATGGGAAGCCCCTTACGAAGTATCTCAGGCGGGGATATCGGGAGCGCTCCACCTTCCTCAGAGCACCATATCACGGACCTTGAAATCGCTGAAAAGCAGAGGCTTGATAGAGGACAGGGTCATGTATATCAGGGGAGAGAAAAGGAAGAAGAGCGCATATTTCCTCACACCGCAGGGTTTTCATGAAGCGGAGAGAACGCTGGAAGAGCTGAAATCCGAGCCTGTAAAGCTGAAATCGGATGGGGATGTAAGGGATGTTACCATGGAAGAGGCGGTGAACATCATAAAAAAAGAGAAAGGGGTCTCGCCCCATCCTCTGGAGCTCCACATATTGTTCAATGAGGAAAGCCTGATAGACATAAACGATATCTACAGCGGGAAAAAAGGTATTGCGTTCCATGTTCCGCGGATTGGGGGGAGCTTCGTAGGGAGAAAGCAGGAGATATCTCTTATAAAGAAAAAGCTCGGAGAATCGCCGGTGATTGTCGTAAAGGGAATGGCCGGAATGGGAAAGAGCACACTTCTTTCAAAGGTCTCCGACGAGCTGATTTTCGATCATCATCTTTTCTGGTACCGTATAAGAAAAACAAGCGGCCTGCTGGATCTGATGAAGGAACTCAACGAATTTCTCAGGCTAACAGGCAGAAAGGCTGTGGAAAGAAAGAGGGGGAGCGCGGGTTTTTTCGAGGAACTGCGCGAACTGAATGCAATTCTTATATTCGATGACCTTCAGTATGCGGACAAAGGAAGCCTCGAATTCCTGAGAGAGCTGGCGGATAATCTCTTTTCGAAGCCTTCCCGATTCAGAATGATATTCTCCGGCAGGGAGGAGATCCCGATATTCAGAAGAGAAGGACTGGCCAGAGGAATGCTGTACGAGATTCGGTTGATGCCCCTGAAAAAGGAAGAACTGAGAGAAATATTCCCAAGTGATGAAGAACTTGAGAAGGCGTATGCTCTCACCGGCGGCGTTCCCCTGTTCATAGAGTTGTACAAAAACGCTGGTTTTAGGGTGTATGATGCGAAGAAGATACTGGACGAGGAAATCCTGTCATCTCTCTCCGAAGATGAGATGAAAGCCCTGAAATCGATTTCGGTGCACAGGATACCGGTTTATCCCGAAGCCTTTTCTGACATCGCTCTCGAGACCCTTGAAAAGCTCCGAAAAAAGATGCTGATAAACGAGGTCGAGATAGGAAGACTGGATATGCACGACCTCCTGAAAGAGCTCATTTACCGCTCCGTCCCCATGGAAGAGAGGAAAAAATGCCATAAAAAGGCTGTCGAGTACTATCTCTCCCCGTGGTGCGGAGATGAGGAACGGTTCGAAGCGGTGTACCATCTGCAGATGGCGGGAGAATGGAAGAGGAGCGCCGAGACTGCCCTTAAGCTTGCCTCCGAGTTCCCGATTTCCGGCAATGTGAATGCTGTCGTTACGAATTTCCGCAGCAACATGGACAGGATACCGGATGACCTTAAGGGGGAACTGCTCGTTCTTATGGGGGACATACTGGCCTATTCCGGAAGGTGGAGCGAGGCGGTTCTGAATTACGGAGATGCCGAGAGATACCTCGGAAAGCCCGAGGAACTGGAAGAAAGGATTGCACGGGCAAGCTACGGCATGGAGAACTGGGATGACAGCATAAGAATAGAGGAAGAGCTGCTGAAAAAAGCGGAGAAGAGCGGAAACAAAAGGAAGATTGCCAGACATCTGATAGCGCTGGGAAACATATACATGCGCTCCGGAGACCCGAAAAAAGCGGTCAGAACATACCTCAGGGCAGAAAAGGTTCTGAGGCAGACGAAGAGCAGGGACGGACTGGCCACAGTGTACAACAATCTGGGGAGCGCATATGTAAGAATCGGAGATATGCGGAGGGCTGAAAAGAATCTCAGAGAATCCCTGAAATATTCTGGTGGAAAAGGGGAAATAGGTACAAAAGCCCTTTCAAACCTTGCATATATCTATGAGACGGACGGGAAAACGGCCGATGCCGAAAAGGCATACACCGAGGCCCTGAAAGGCATCAAAAAAGGCCCGGACTTCGTGAGAATACTTGAAAGGCTGGCACGTATAATGACCGGGAGCGGTAGATGGGAGGAAACTCTGAGAATGCTCGAGAAAAATGCGGACAGGATACCTGAGGAGGATATGTGGAGAATACGGGACCTGATGGCCGATGCATACAGAAAGGGAAAAAAGTATGAGAACGCCATGCAGATGAGGAGAAGAGCGCTCTCCCTGAACAGAAGCCCGGGAATAAGAATCTCGCTAATAGAGGATGTTGGGAGCGCAGGGAGGTTTCAGGAGGCTCTGAGGATGCTCGAGGAGGAGGAAAAAAGAGCATCGCCGTGGGACTACGAGACCATGAGCAGGATACTGCTTCTCAAAGGTAATATGCTGGCTTTAACGGGAGAAAAGAACACGGCCATAGATGCATACGGAGCGCTCTTGAGAATGGCCGAAGAAGCGGGAGACGAAAAGAGAATAAGAATTGTGGAAGAGGCCGTCAAAAAGATGAGGAGATAATGCTAGAGAACCTCCCCGAGCATCCTTACATTCTTCAACTCGCTCTCCAGAACAAGACTTATGGGGTCATTTTCATTGCCGATATCTATCTTCGGCAGCGGGACACCGGTTTTCTCAGGCAGTATTATCTCTTTTTTCCCGATTTTCTCCCGGTATAGTCCTTCAAGATATGCTCTGTGTTTCCTCTCCTCGGCTGCAAGGAATCTCAGCCTCTCCCTGAGAAATGCATTTTTCACCCTTTCCGCCAGTTTCGAATACGCCTCTTCGCTCTCTGCCTCGCTCTTTATCGCCGCAAGAAGCAGCTCTTCAAGGCCGTATCTATTTATCTCCATGTTCATGCCTTCTCGTTTGCAATCGGAGTATATGTCCTCTGTCCAAGTTCTCTGTCAAGCATCAGGAGTCCCTGACCGTTATCGCCTATGAGCCTTAACTGATTGATTATCTCCTCGTCATTGGCCTCTTCTTCAACCTGCTCATCTATATACCACTGCAGTAGGTTGAATGTCGC
>WALJ01000137.1 GCA_015522885.1 Thermoplasmata archaeon | reverse complement strand
GAAAGGCGATGCCTCGCCTAACGGCTCGGAAAAGCCATAGCGGACGCGCGGGGATTACCGAACCTACCCTTTAGCCCTTCGGGCCAAAGCGCAGCCCGGAAAATTCGGCCTTCGGCTAAATACGGACGCGGTGGGATTCGAACCCACGGCTTGCAGCTTAGGAGGCTGCCGCCATATCCAGGCTAGGCCACGCGCCCACAAGATTGCGGATTTCATATCATTTTTAAAGCTTTTGAGGTAGGAGGCTGCCGCCATGAGGGAAATGCAGAGCATTTTCCGAACAGGACTTCTGAGGATAGAAGTCCGTGTATCCAGGCTAGGCCACGCGCCCACAAGATTGCGGATTTCATATCATTTTTAAAGCTTTTGAGGTAGGAGGCTGCCGCCATGAGGGAAATGCAGAGCATTTTCCGACTAAACCTTCCTGCAGAAGGTAAGCTCACAACTGGTGTTCTTCGGCAGGACTTCTGAGGATAGAAGTCCGTGTATCCAGGCTAGGTCGCACATTCATATTGTTTATTCTGATTTTTCGCCCTTTACCCATACTTCGATTTAAAACTTACCCTATCTTCTCCCATCGGTCGAGTTCCATGACCTCCGAAAGAGTGCTCCCCCTCTGTATCTCCTCTCTTATCCTGTCCTCATGCTCCTTGACATCCAGTGCTCTGTTCGCAATCTCGACTGCCCTTTCTCTGGGAACGACAACGACGCCGCTCTCATCTCCGACTATCCAATCTCCTTCTCTTACGGTCTGACCGCCGCAGACGATTTCTGTCCCGATTTCTCCGTAGCCCTTCGGCTCTCCGGCATTGGACGATATGTTTCTCGAAAAAACAGGGAAGTCCATCTCTCTTATGGCGTCGATATCCCGGGCCGCACCGTCTATGACGGCACCCGATATTCCCTTGGTTTTGCACGACCACGATGCCAGTTCTCCCCATATCGCATTGTATCCCCCGCCCGCGTCGATTACTATCACATCTCCTTTCTGCGCTCTTTCTATGGCTTCCACCGGTTTGGCCCAGTCTCCGTCCATGGTCTTCGCGGTTATCGCTCTGCCGATTATCTTCCTTCCCGGCTTAATCCTCGGGATTATGCCGTGCATTGCCCCTTTTCTGTGCATGGCGTCGCTTATGTTCGGTGTGGAGACTTTTTCGAAAGCTTTTCTTACGTCACTCTCAGAGTACTTTCTGTAAAACTCGGTCTTTATCGCCTTTCTTTCCTTCATTGCCCTCCTTATGGTAGATGCCGCCTCTGTCACATCCTTTGCCTTGATTATCGCACCGCCGACTATCACTATGCTGGCTCCGTTCTCCAGTGCACGGGGGGCGCTCTCCGAATTTATTCCTCCCGCAACAGCTACGGGAATGCTTATGTTGCCCGCTATCTCCTTCAGGTCCTCAAAAGGGTCCCTTCCGAACATCTGCTGGTCTATGCCCATATGGATGCAGAGGTAATCCGCACCCATCTTCTCGACCTCTTCCGCCCTCTTTAATTTGTCATTTACACCTATCAAATCAACCATGATTTTTGTGCCGTAATTCCTTCCGGCTCGTATCGCTTCTTTTATGGTGCCGTCATCGGCAACTCCCAGAACAGTTACCACATCCGCCCCGGCCTTTGCGGCCATCTCCGTCTCAACCCCTCCGACATCCATCGTTTTCAGGTCCGCAACTATCGTGTGCCCTTCGAACTCTCTTTTCAACGCCCTCACGGACTCCAGTCCCTCGCTCTTTATGAGGGGGGTCCCGGCCTCTATCCAGTCGGCCCCGCCTTTAACGGCCTCTTTTGCTATGCGGAGCGCTCTTCTCAGGTTCATCATGTCGAGGGCGACCTGAAGCACGGGTTTCATGATTATGGAAGAATAAGGGGATATTAAAGGATATGCACGGAGAGGGCTCTGGGACTATAGTCGGAGACATCATTGGTTTAGAAGGTTATGTCTCAGACTATAATTAACCTAAACTCTCCCTTTTGTCCGTAATAGGCCTCCTTTGATTCCGATTTCATCGGAGATTTGGAGATCCTGTTCGGCGAAAACTTTAAAATGTATTACGGATATGTCCGTAATATGAAGCTGCCGGATTGGGTATCGAAATATAAGACGAAAGGCATCGAAATACGAAAGCGGGGCAATACTTATCACGCCTATCGGGTTACCAGCAGATGGAATCCTCAAAAGAAGCGGCCACAAAAGATAACAGAGGAATATCTCGGTGTGGTAACACCTTCCGGGATTACAAAGCCGCGGAAAAGGGGGATGATAAGAGGAGATTACGAATACGGACATATCGCTCTTCTCTGGAAACTTGCCGAGGAAAGCGGATTGCTCCCATCACTCAAAGAGTGCTATCCTTTTCACTGGAGAGAGATGCTCTCATTTGCATTTCTGCGCTTAATACAGCCCCTGCCATTGAAGTCTATCCAGCATCTTCACGAGAAAACATATCTCTCAAAACTTTTCAGGGATCTTTCGATGTCGCCAAAAAGTTTGAGCAGGTTGCTTCTGTATCTGGGAGAAAACAGTCAGCTTCATGAGGAATTGATGAGGCGATTGACTCGCGATGGAAAGTACATTATCATCGACCTCACGGCTCTTTTCTCATACTCACAAAATATCATACTGCTGGAGAACGGCTACAATAAAGAACATTTAAACATGCCTCAGATAAACATGCTGTTGCTCTTTGCGTCGGACCTGAAACTGCCCACGTATGTAAGGCTTTTACCGGGATCCGTTCGGGATGTGTCAACGATTAAAAACACAATAAAAATGGCAGATCTTGAGAATGTCTTTTTCGTTTCGGACAGAGGATTTTACTCTGCAGACAATGTTAAAGAGCTGCAGAAAGCAGGAATATCGTATCTCATTCCTCTGAAAAGAAACAGTACATTGATACCGAAACGTTTGCCAGCGAAATTTGAGGGTGTTTTTAGTTTCAATGAAAGACCGATAATTTTCTGGAAAAAGAGGAAACGCTCCATGTTTCTTTACATATTTGAAGACAAAGCACTCAAAAAGGACGAGGAAACAAGCTTCTTGAAGGCTGTGGAAGAGAATAGAAAGACTGCGGAAATGTATTATGAGGAGCAGCACAAATTCGGCAAACTCTTTCTTCTCAGCAACTTTGACGATGAGCCGGAGACTGTCTACAAGCTGTACAAAGACAGAGAAAGAATAGAATATGCCTTTAATGTCTTCAAAAATTTACTGGAAGCTGATAAGAGTTATTTGCGGAGCACTGAGAAATTCGAAGGATACGCATTCTTAAATCTCCTGTGTCTCTATCTATACTATCTCATTCTCAACAAGCTCAAAGAGAAGGATTTGAACGGAAAATACAGTGTGAAAGATGTTATTCTGCTGCTTTCAAAGCTGAAAATCTACGATTTTGAAGGCGAAGAGCTGATGAGCGAGTTGCCGAAGCAGGTCAAAGTGCTTGCAGAGAAACTTGAACTGAATCCGGACCTATTACGCATAGACCGGCGGAGTTTAGGATTATATATGTTTCTATTGCGTACTTGTCCCTAGAAAAATTCCTCGAAATACGGCCTTATCGCCAGCAGGCTCTTCGCATGCACCACATAGTCAGCGTGCCTCTTCGCTTCAGCCGCTTCGTCTTTCGGATTGAAGGCTATCGAGAGAGCGCATTCCCTGAACATGGTGGCATCTATGTTGCTGTCCCCCACGGCAGCGCAGTCCTTTTTTTCTACGCCCAGTTCTTCCATCAGTCTTCCGAGCACTACCCCCTTGTCCTTCAGAACGACCCTGAGTATTCCGTTTCCGGTTATCTTCCCGCTTTCATCGAACTCGAGACCGTTTGCGAATATGTAATCCATGCCGAGTTCTCTTCCTATGCGCTCCGCGAGTATGTCTATGCCTCCGCTGATTATTGCGGTCTTAACGCCTCTATTGTGAAGCCACTCCATGAGTTCCTTTGCTCCGTCCCTTATGGGAACCGTATCCAGAATCTCCTTAAGATGCTCCTCTGCCAGCCCCTCTTTCTTCTCCATCCAGAGAGCTATGTCCCTTCTCATGAACTCGAGGTCGTCAATCTCTCCCGCTATGTACGCTCTCAGAGACTCGTCGTTGTCCGTGCCGAAGTGCTCATGCACTCTTACCCACGAGCTGAAGTACTCGGTCAGCACGCCGTCCATATCGAAGACAGCCAGTTTCACGAGCGCCGATAAGAACCCTTATATATAGCAGTAAGTTGAAAGAGCGTGGATAACAGCGAGATATATCTCATCGGCGTTGCGCATATTTTGAGGATGAAGGATGCCATAAAGAGAGAGATACTGTCCATAGCGCCTAGGGCCGTGTGCGTCGAGCTGGACAATGCGAGGTTCTATGCACTGACCCATCCCGAGGAAGTATCCGGTGCAAAACTTCCGTTTTATCTGAAAATTCTCTCGAATCTCCAGAAAAAGCTGGGTGAGAACTACGGCGTCAAGGCGGGCGAGGAGATGCTGGCTGCGGTAGATGCCACAAAAGAACTCAGGTCTCCGGTTTTCTTCGTTGATGACGACGCTTATACTGCCGTGAGGCGGATGTTCAAGGAGATGACGGTAAGGGAAAAGCTGAGGTTTTTCTCCGCTCTCTTGCCTATTCCTCATTTCGGAAAGAAGACAACCGTGGAGAAGGAGCTGAAAAAGTACGAAGAGAATGAGAGCGCTTACATGGATGAGTTTGCCAGACTTTTTCCCAGTGCCAAGCGGATACTGATAGACGAAAGGAACGAACACATGGCCGCCCGAATCCTCGCTGTCTCCGAGAAATACGGCAGAACCGTGGCCGTTCTGGGAGATGCCCATCTCGGTGGTGTTTCGGAGATTATGAAAAAGAGAGGAGCAGAGGTGAGAATCATCAGAATGAAGGACCTGAGATACACGGGAAATATCAGCATTTCAATAAAATATGGGACTCGTATTGAAGAGGAGCGGGAAATAAAGGAAAAGCTCTATGAAAGGCAAAATAGGGAAGCGCCATCCTTAAATAGACAGATGTAACTGTCCCCTTATGGAGCTGCTCCAACTTATAAAGGAAGTTCTGGACTTCAATGGTTTCGTCATAGAATACGAAGGTGTTCCCCTACTGGCAAAGAAAGGAGGGAACGAATACACTATAGTTATAATAAAAGGGCCGGAAGAAAGAAAGCTCGTGGAGCACATGGAAGCAGAGGGAAAACTCCTTGTTATATCTCTCGACGATTCCGTGGAGAAGATTGGTGACGAGTTCTGGGATAGGGAGATGCTGGAAAGAATGGTGGGAAGAGCGCTCCTTTCGAGGGCAGGGGACGGAGAAAAACCGAGAGGGACCATAATAGACTCATTCGAGAGCGCATTTACAGAGCACAAGGAACCAGTGGCTTCCGCCGGAATCGAATCCTTTGAACATGAGATTGAAGATGCATTTTCCAGCTCCAAGGAACTGCATCCTTTTTACACCTACTATTTCGATGTGAAAGATTCGGATTATCCCGAGTCCGGCATTATTCTTGTGAGCGCCATCGATAAAAAGGTGTTCAGGGCCGTTGACAGAATTACATGCGATACCGGCGTTCTCTCTTCAGTGCCAAAGATGGAGCCGAAAATAGGCGAGAGGGCGGCTCTCGATGCCGTCATAGACCTACTCGTCACGGAGCATACAAAGGAAGAGGATGTCGTGAAAGAAGAAGGAACGGTAACGGTGATGGAAAAGAGGGTTACCACTATCGATCGGGAGAAAATAGATACGAAACTGCTCGGAATGCTCTACATACCCTTCCTCAAGATCGAGAGCTCGGAGGGTACACGGATAGAAGATCTCAGCGGAATCATACGACAGAAAAATTATTAAAGCCCGAAAAGATGCAGTCCTGTGGATCCGTTATCATTTGCCGTTACAGCTATCGCCGCGATATTCTCCATAGTCAACCCTATCGGAGCCATACCTCTTTTCGTAACCATTACCGAAGGTTATTCGAAAGAGGAAAAGCTGAATGTCATAGTGAAGGCAATTCTTACTGCGGCCGTGGTTCTCATAACACTTACACTCTTCGGGAACATCATATTTGCATTCTTTGGAATAACCGTACCTTCATTCAGGATAGCCGGCGGGCTTCTTCTCCTCAGTGTCAGTTTCAGTATGATGCGGGGGCAGCCGCCGAGAACCAAGAGTACCCCCGGAAGAAAAGGAGGAAGCCACCGAGAGAGAGGAGGTCGGTATAGTTCCTCTCGGAATACCGATGCTGGCAGGCCCCGGCTCGATAACCACTGTCATGATGCTGGTATCTGGAGGTGGGAGCGCTGTCGAAATACTGCTGGTCATTCTATCCGTACTAATCACCCTCGCCGTTGCATATATCCTCTTCCTCTATGGTGACAGGATATTTCAGAAAGTCGGTAAAGTGGGTGCAAGGGCATTCTCTAGAGTCATGGGTCTCATACTTGCCGCAATAGCCGTCCAGTTCATAATAGAAGGAATACACGGAGTGCTTACACAGTGGGGCGTACTGCTGCCATAGGAAAAGATTGATAACATAGAGACTATGCAGGCCCATGATTACAAGGCTAAGATTTCTGGGTACAGGTGGCGGTAGGTTCTCTACCATATTCCAGTCCAGAGCGACCGGAGGAGTGTATCTGGAGAGCGGCATGAAGATACACATAGACCCCGGACCCTCCGGTCTCAACCAGATGAAGAACATGCATCTCGACCCGACGAAGACCGACGTTCTTCTCATATCTCACTGCCATCCGGACCACTACACCGAAGGAGAGATAATGGTCGAGGGGATAACACAGGGCGGAAAAAAGAGAAGAGGGCTTCTGGCAGCATCGAAGAGCGTTCTCGAAGGAATAAATGACATCGGTCCCGCAATCTCATCCTATCATCGTTCCCTGATAAACCACAGGATTCTGGAACCCGGGGACTTTCTCAACCTCGGACCGGTAGATATGGAAGCAACACCTTCCATCCATTCGGACCCTACGACAGTGGGCTTCAAATTTCACACGAAGAACGGCGTTATCTCCTATGTTGCGGACACCGCTATCTCGGATGAGGTCATAGAGGCGCACAGAGGTGCAAGGGTTCTGATACTTCCGGTTACCCGGCCGAGGTCCTCAAGAATAGACTGGCATCTTTCGACGGAGGATACGGTTGAATTTATAAAGAGAATAGAGCCCGAGATCACATTTTTCACGCATTTCGGTCTGAAAATGCTCAGGGTTCCACCGGAAATAGAGGCATACTGGGCACAGGAGGAGACAGGGTACAGGGTCATCGCTGCGAAGGACGGCATGAGCGTAAGCATAGGCACCAGAATAACGGTGAAGTGATGGAATACCATGTCTGGGAAGGATATTACGGAGAGATTGTTCGGGACTTCGGTTTCAGTATGGAGAAGGACATAGAATCGGGAAGAGTACTGGCAAATTTGTTGAAAGGGCATGAGATAATAGATTCCGATTTCCTGAAAGCCATTATTTCTGGAAAGGGGGCTCTTATTGTCGGGCCGCTTGCGGATGAAATCCCGGAAAAGGATGTGATAATAGGAACGGACTTATCCACCGCTCTTCTTCTGGAAAGAGGTATTTTACCGGATATCATAGTTACCGACCTTGATGGCGACCTTGAAGCTGAAATAGAGGCAAATGCCGGAGGCTCTGTTGCACTAATACATGCTCACGGGGACAACATCGAGGCCTTGAAAAAATATCTCCCGGAATTTCGTGGGAAAATAGGGGGAACTGTTCAAACCCGACCTTTTCATCCTTTGATGAACTTCGGGGGATTTACCGACGGAGACAGGGCTGTCTTTCTGGCGGAGAGCGCAGGAGCCGAGAAAATATACATCACAGGGTTTGATTTCGAGAGGCCTCTGCCAAAAAAAGGAAAAGATGTCGAAATAAAGAGAAAGAAGCTGGTGTGGGCAAAGGCCCTGATATCTCTGTCGGATGTCACATATCTTTAGAATTTGTCGAAGTCCTCTTCTATTTCCTCGTCTTCGAATTCTTCGTCGAACTCATCTTCTGCAAATTCGTCTTCTCCTTCATCTTCGGGAAGACTTCCGTTATCTGTTGTTCCGAGGTCGAATATCAGTGACTGAGCGGCGCCTTCATAGAACTTTGCAAGCTCTTTGAACTCCTTCGGAATCGTTAGTTGCCCGTTGGTTATCTCCGTTATTCTCTTGAGAGTATCTATGGCTATCTGGGCCCTTTCTTTCTTTTTTATAAGCATCTCACCCTCTTCTCCTTCGGGCAACTCCTCAAGCTGTTCAGGTGTTTCGCCTATGTAAACCGCATTTATTATTACACCTCTCGAAGGCGGAAAGCGCTCCTTAACATACTCCACTATTGCTTCGGATACCTCAAGGACATCTTCCGTTTTGGCAAAGCTTCCCTTCCATCCGTTGAACTCCCCGTCCGAGAGTATGATTATCATTGTAGGCATCCTCTTCTTGGAGTCCTTTTCCATGAGAGTCAGCAGCTTATCCAGTTCCTCGAACGCATTCACTCCGTTGGTCGGTTTGTTGCTCTCCTTCGGAATATATGCGAAGAGCATCTTTACGAGCATCTCTTTGTACTGTTCCGTTGTCTCGACACCTGCGGCACCTATCTGGAGCCAGTATCTTATCTTTCCCTTGTATTTGTATGCGGCGCTCTTTGCCTGACTGGCATAGCTTATAAGAGCAACCCTTTCGCTGAGCTCTCTCTCCGCTTTTTCTGAGAAATACAGGAGCACTGCCGTTATCGCAGCATGAATTCTCAGAATCTCCTTGTCATTCTCCACGCTTCTGACGGTCTCTTCCAGCATCTCATACTTGGGGTCATCTATGAGCTTGCTTATTATGGGGTCGCCGGAGAGTTTCATCAGACCCGGTGCATTCGGGATATAATTGAAATACATTGAACCGGAGATATCGACCATCAATATGCCGTTGAACGGAGATGTAACCGAGACCTTTACCTTGGTATTCGGGGTGTACACGGCATAAGGGAAAGGCGAAATTTTTGCAACTGTGAGTGATATGCCTCTTTCTTCCCAGTATATCTTGGCTCCGTGGTTGAATACCGGTTGTTTATCGCCGAAGAATCTGTGAACCTCTTCCCCTCCGTTCTCGTTTATCTCCCTCACGACATCGAGTAGCTCTTCTCTTTCTCTCCCTTCCATCTCGACCTTAAGGACGACCTCTTCCGCGCTTATCTCCTCTGCACTTATGATATCCAGAGCGTCTCCGTTGGTTGCGCCCGAGAGCTGAGCGCTGAGCCGGTTTATCTGGGCTTCATTCTTTCTCACTTTTCCGTCAAGTATCACCCTGTAGTATTTCGACTCCCCACGGTCTCTATTGAAGACTTCCACTATGTCTCCGTTTTTGAGCCCCATTTTCTTTCCTGTTGTCCTGCTTATCTTGATTGCCCATGAATCGATGTTGTCCTTCAATACTGCTGAGAGAGGTTCCATAATGTCACCACACGCCGATAAAAGATATCTGATTTAAGTTTTTTGGGTGATTCTCATGGATTTGTGAACAGAAGTAAAAGATGCCTTATCGCATGGAGCTGCCGGGACTATAAAGTCGTTCACCAATCACAAACTATATTACACCCTCTTCCTATATCCCATTATGCCCGTAAGAAACTTTGACATAAAGGAGATTGAAGCCCGGAGATTCACAAGACCCGGAGAGCGCTTTTCGCAGATTAATGTGAACTTCAATGTCAGCATAACGAATGTGGCACCTGCCGGAGAAAGCACGGTCAATGTGGATTTCAGGTTCACGGTGAACTATGCGGGAATCGGCGTCATGAGGATGGAGGGTTCCATCGTTTACGAGGGAAATGTAGCGGAGATAACCGAGAGATGGGGGAAGAAACGCGCTATGCCTGACGGCATGGCGAACGAGGTCCACGGAGCGGTCATAAACAACTGCGTCGTGGAAGCATTCGTGATTTCAAGAGACCTCCACATGCCTCCGCCCCTGCCTGTTCCCCAGCCGAATTTCGGCAAGAAATCGCCACCGAAATCCAGCGGCGTAGAGGTCATGTAATTGATTGACAGAGCCGACTTTGTTGAAAGCGGTGCCGTAATGGCAGCGCTCCTTGAAGTCAGTGCCCCGAAGCCCGGCAATGTAAGCCCTTTTGCAAGGTCCAGAAACACAGGTTTCGAGCATTTCATAGCATCCTCGGCGGTCATAGCTCCGGTTATGAGAAAGATTGCGAAGGGAGAACACTCTCTGGGACAGGGGATATTCCATGCGGTGAATCGCTCGATGTCCGTGCAGAAAGGAGGGAATGTGCATCTCGGCGTCATACTTCTTTTTGCCCCGATAGCCTCTGCGGCGGGGACTGCCGAATCATTGGATCTCGCTTCGCTGAGAAGGGAGACAAAGAATGTCGTGGAGAGCGCAGGATACGAGGATACGGTCTATGTGTACAATGCGATAAAGCATGCAGAACCCGCCGGAGTTCCGAAGATAGTTTTTGATAAGAGCACATTGAAAAGAATAATCGACGAGAGGCTGACTCTCAAGGACTGGATGTCGGAGGGAAAGGGACACAACCTTATCGCCGGGGAGTACTGCTCCGACTATCGCTTATCTTTCGAGGTGGCACTTCCGGCGATCCTGAAAAACTATGAAAAAAGCAGAAACATGTTCTATTCGATAACACAAGCGTTCCTAACGGTGCTTTCCGAGAATTCCGATTCGCTCATCCTCGGGAAGTTCGGGGAGGAAACCGCGAAAGATGTGAGTAAAAGAGCTGGAGAGGCCCTCGACAGCAGCGATGAATTCGAGATGGAAAAATTCGATGGTTATCTTAGAGAAAAAGACATCAACCCGGGGACAACGGCAGACATAATCGCATCAGCGCTCTATCTCGGGATTTTGAGCGGAGAGATCCGGTTCTGATTATTTTATGCGGTGCTTCAGAGATTTGTAAACCTTCTTTCTCTGAGCTATTATGAGAACTGTTACTAGCGCCTCGTTTTCATCCACATAATAGACGATTCTATATTTTCCAATCCTTATCCTGTAAACACCCTCGAATCCCTTTAACTTCTTCAAATCATATTCCCTGTGAGGATAGGGAGCGCTTTTTAACCTTAAAAAAGCCTCAAAAACATTCTTTTTCGTTCCTTCCGGCAGTTTATCGAACTCTTTTCTGGCCTCTCTGTGAAGTTCCACTCTGTACATCTCATCAGTCCATAAGCTCTTCGAGAGATACAGTTTCTCCTGCTTTTGCCTCTTTCAGTCTTTTTTCAATCTCTTTTTTCTCTTCATCGGAGACTTCTTCTTCCTCTATAAGCATTGTCTCTATCCTTTTCAACATTGACTTTATCTCCAAAACCTCGCTCTCCAGCTTTCTAAGCATCTTTACCTCGGTGTCCATGTTTATCTCTATCGCATCCTGATATTTATAGTCTTCGAAAGGGATTTACTTTGTGATGGAAAGGCGCTAAAAATACCTTTCTCGCTCTTCATCGTCCTCAAAGCCTCTTGGCGGAGGTGGCTGCTCATAGTCCTGATCCTGATATTGATAAGGATATTCCTGATATGGAGGAGGATAATTCCGATATGAGAGGGGCTGGTAATATTCCGGGTAAGGTGCCGGATAAGGATATTTCTCTTTCTTCTTCGTGAGAATCGCTATTATCAGGCCTGAAGCAGCCACGAGGTCTGCAAGAAGGAGTAGCCATGGAATATATCCTGCGTTGGAGACATCTCTGGGCCTGTTCTTCAGATACTCTATCTCCGTCTTGCTGTCATTGCAGAAGTCCTGAGGAGGAATTCCCGCGCCTTGTGTTGCATTTATCGCATAGTACATTACTCCGTCTCTGTGAATCGTATGGTGGGGGTGGTCAGGGTCTTCCTGCTCCGAATGATAACCTATGCCCACCAGACAGATGAGGTGACCGAACTCATGCAGGAGTATGGAGCACTCCGTATAATGTACATTGAGGCCGACATCGGCCACACTCCGTATTTCGTCTTTGAATATTGCAACCGATGAGTATGTGTAGGTCATCCCGACGACCTCGGTATAGACATCGGTCCCCAATGCAGATGATTTTTCGAATCTTCCGTTGAGATAGAGATAGTAGATAACAGCGGTGTCTCCGTGCTTGTGGAGGCCCCTGTATTCGTTTTCGAGATTTTCTATGTCAGACATAGTGTAAACACTCCTGTAGGACACTATCTCGTCAGAATAGTTCCGGTCTATGTAGACAGAATCCTTGTTGCAGTACTCCTTTATCTTCTGAACCAGAAAATCCATTGCGCTCCAGTCCGGCTCGCATCCGATGATCCAGTCCACCTCTATCGCCAGATTCTTGTACGGTTCGTCCGAGAGATAGTCGAGAGCGTAGTCTATCGGTGAGCTGTAAACATACCTTCTCTCGTTTGCCCACGAACCCACGACTACCATGGAGAAAGCGGCACCGAGGAGCGCTCCGACCAGAATGATGCTTATGGCAACGGACTTTCTCATTCACGGGGAAATGGGAAGAATTAAAAAAGATGTTGCCGGCTTGTTAACTATTCATCCGAGCTCCTGTTTTACGGAGTACGATTATTTTTCGCATTTTATAGTCGGGGACATAAGCTTCTAAACCTATGATATCTCTGAATAGCGGTCGCTGACCTGATAAAAAAGCCATTTACACAAATCGTAAGTTAACAAACTCTGGTCGGCGACCATAATTTCTGCACTCTACAAACGATTCTTATGCATTTACCAGAGGAAGTAAAAGATGCCTTATCGCATGGAGCTGCTCCGGACTTCTTCCACTTACGGTAACGATAACGTCTTTCAATGTGAACTGAATCTTCAGAGGACTTTCATCAAGGATATCTATCCCCTCTAGGTCTCTGAGAGGAATCTCATACATTTTATCTGCTGAGCCCACAAGGATTCCAGAGAGCGCCAGATAAAGCTGTCCTTCCTTCCATTCGAGCCGTACATTAACATCGCCGTCCAGTAACCGGATGGAGAAGTCCACATCTTCTACTTTCTTTACTTTCATTATGCTCTGAATCTCACTTATGCCTATCCGCTATATATCATTTTCGGACAGATGCGCCGTAATCCCCTATGGCTAGGCTTGTTCAAAAATGGAAACTCGTTCAATTATCCCTTATGCGCTCGAACCGATACCCAATAAACAGAGTGACCATCAAATCTTATATACCTCTTCTTTTATGGCGCTCTGCTTCGGATGTTGCAACTCATGCGGGCACGGCCTTTTTGACAAAAGGGCAGTGTCTTTAGGGCTCGCTCTGCTGGCTCACCTGCTGAAGAAAGCCACCATCTGAGGAGTAATGCCTCCGAGCGCAAGACTTCCACAGGAAGTCTACAGTGAGAAAGAAATGCAGGTTCGCCTGCTCACTCACCAAAATAAACCTGTTAAACCAATATGCCCCGGTAGTGTAGTGGCCTATCATGCGGGCCTGTCGAGCCCGCGACTCGAGTTCAAATCTCGGCCGGGGCGT
>WALJ01000136.1 GCA_015522885.1 Thermoplasmata archaeon | reverse complement strand
GCCGAACCCCGTACTCGGCAAGGTTCGGGAAGGAATAGATACTGTGCGAAAAAATGATTGCGAGGCCGTGCTTGCCGTTGGCGGAGGAAGCGTAATAGATTCGGCCAAAGCAATTGCCGCCGGAGCGCTCCACACCGGAGATGTCTGGGACTTTTACACCGGAAAAAGCCCCGAGAGCGCCCTTCCGCTGTATGTTATATTGACTATCTCCGCTACGGGTTCGGAGATGAACGGGAATTCCGTGGTAACAAAAGATGAAACTCTGGAAAAGAAGGCCATGCACGGCGGAGCCATAACAAGCCCGAAACTTTCGATAATAGACCCTTCCGTGCAGTTCACACTTCCGAAGGAGCAGACAGTTTACGGGGGCATAGATGCGATAACCCATGTCGCAGAGTACTACTTCAACGGTTCAAAGGAACTGAATTTCCCGGACAGGCTCTGTGAGTCCCTGATAAGGACAATAATAGACAGCACAGAGATATTGCTGAAAAATCCAGAAGATTACAATGCAAGGGCGGAGCTGGCGTGGAGCGCAACCATGGCTCTCAACGGTATGACCGCTGTCGGCCGTGGAAGAGGTGACTGGTCAAGTCATCAGATAGAGCACGCTCTCAGCGCTCTCTATGACATAGCGCACGGAGCAGGTCTCGCAATAATACTCCCCGCATGGCTGGAATACACAAGGGATGTGAACGGGGACAAGATAATCCGGTTAGGAGAGCGGGTTTTCGGTATGAATAGAGGTACGGAGCAGGTCATAGAGAGATTAAGAGCGCTCTATGCCTCATGGGGTGCTCCGGTATATCTCGAAGATGCGGGAATCGCCGTGGAGGACATCGAAAAGATAGCCAGCAACGGCTCCATAGGATACCCGCTCGGCTCTGCGAAAACCCTGAAAAAAGAGGATGTTCTGAAGATTCTCGGACTTGCATCCGGAAGGGGATAAACCGGCAACGGCAATCTCTATATACTATTTTTCCATTCCTCCCACGGGATACCCATGATGATAAGATGGCACGGACATGCCTGCTTCGAAATCGCAGGCTCTAAAACGGTGGTCACAGACCCCCATGACGGAAAATCGATAGGCATTCCGACCCCGAATGTCAGAGCGGACATAGTGCTGGTCACTCACGAGCACTTCGACCACAATGCGGTAAGGGTTGTTAAGGGAGAGCCTCGGGTCATAAGAGAATTTACGGGAAAAAAGAACGTCGAAGGCATAGAACTTGCGGGCATAGAAGAGTATCACGATGAGGTCAAAGGAGCGAAGAGAGGGACGATATCCGTTTACAAGTTCAAAATGGACGGGATAACATTCACTCACATGGGTGACATAGGCCACATACCGGACGGAAATGTGATAGAGAAACTGAAAGGAACGGACATACTCTTCATCCCTGTTGGAAATGTCTTCACCGTAGGTGCCAGAGATGCACGGAAGATAGCCGAGATGATAAATCCGGGGGTTGTTGTACCGATGCACTACCGGATAGGAGGCCTTTCGCTTTCCATAAAGCCGGTTACGGAATTCCTCAGACAGGTGCCTAAGGAAGCAGTGGTGAAGGTGGGAAACAGCATAGACTTCGAGAGAGATGACCTGCCGGAGACGACCGAAATCTGGGTTTTTTCACTCTGACATGACGGCCATAAGGGATTTCGAGGAAAATGACCTCGGGGAAATAGTGAACATAGCGGGGAGCGCTCTGAATACGGACTACGACCCCAGACTTTATATCTCGCTACATGAGATGTGGCCGCAGGGGTTCCTAATTGCCGAGGAAAACGGGAGGATACTCGGGTTCATAGCCGGAATAATGTCCCATGAAGCGGATGCAAGGGTCCTTATGATAGCGGTGAAAGGAGAATTCAGAAGAAGAGGTGTCGGGAGGAATCTGATGAATGCCTTTATGAATAACTGCACACTGCGTGGGGCAAAAAGGATATATCTTGAGGTCCGGAAGGATAACAGAGGAGCGATAGAGTTCTACCGTTCGATGGGTTTCTCCGCCGGTGCCACCCTGCCGGCATACTATGACGACGGGAAGGATGCTCTGATAATGTGGAAAAGTCTCTGAATAAGGTATAAATAGAGCGCGTGTTATCTACCTTCATGAAGCGCTACAAGCTGAAGCTCTGCCTCTTCGGCGGAGAAGGCGTGGGAAAAACATCGCTCATAAAGAGATATGTCTATGACGAGTTCGATGACAGATACCTTCAGACCATAGGTACGAAGGTGTCCAAAAAGGTGGTGGATGTCTTTATACAGGGTGAAGATGTCGAGGTACAGCTCTATATATGGGACATAATGGGACAGAAGAACTACAGGGATGCGCTCAAGGAGGCGTATTTCCACGGTGCGGACGCGCTCCTCGGTGTGGCGGACATAACGAGAAAGGAGACCCTTGACGAACTGGACGAATGGATGGACGCCATGAAGGGCGTGGTTAAGGATGATGCGCCCGTGGTCTTTCTCGGGAACAAATGGGACCTGAAGGAGAGCGCTAAGTTCGGAAGGGAAGAAATTGAGCTCATGGCCGAGGAGCACAACGGGGATTACTATTTCACGAGCGCAAAGACCGGCAAACATGTTGAAGATGCATTTACAAAACTTGTGGAAAGAGCGGTGAAAAGAGAATGAATTATAGGCACCACCTGAATCTGTTAATTTACGCCGTAAATAGATGGGCTTGGAAGGTTATGTCCATGGCTATATAGTCGCCGACCTCACTTTATTAACCTATGATTTGTGCAAAGAGTTTTTGTCAGGCCGGAGACTGCTATTCAGAGACTTCATTAGTTTAGAAGCTTATGTCTCTGACTATAATACCGTTCATCTCTCTTTCCTCATTTTCGCACCTCGCATTCCTCCCCAACACACTTATATAATGTCTTCGATTGCAGATCGTGAAAGCGGTAATACCTGCTGCAGGTCTCGGCACCAGAATGCTTCCTCTCACGAAATCCCAGCCAAAGGAGATGCTTCCCGTTTTCAACAAACCCGCGATACAGTATGTTGTCGAGGAAGCTATAAATTCGGGTATAGACGACATACTCATCATAACTGGCAAGGGAAAGAGGGCGATAGAGGACCACTTCAGCTCGAGTCCCGAACTGGAGAACTTTTTGAAGGAGCGGGGAAAAGAGGACGAGATAGAGAAGATAAAGGGGATAGGAAAAGGTGCGGACATATTCTATGTGAGGCAGAACAATCCCAGAGGTCTCGGGGATGCAATAATGTGCGCTGAAAAACATGTGGGGAACGAGCCCTTTGCAGTCCTTCTGGGTGATGACATAATATTCAACGATAAACCCGCGGTAAAACAGCTCATGAACATATACCGGAAGTATGATTCTCAGGTAATAGGCATTGAGAAGGTTGATTCGAACGAAGTTTCCAGATACGGGATAATAAATCCGGGCGAAGCGATTTCCGCGGGTCTCTTCGAAATAAACGACATTGTGGAAAAACCATCGATCGAGGAAGCGCCGTCGAATTATGCCGTGATTGGCAGGTATCTTCTGACTCCCGAGATATTCACCTATCTGAGGGAGGTTAAACCGGATCCAAAAGGCGAGATACAGCTCACGGATGCGCTCCGACTTTACAACAGAGAGCACAGAATGATCGGGGCCGAGCTCGAGGGTAAAAGGGCCGATACCGGAAACATCGGGGGCTGGCTCATGGCGAACATCGAGGCCGCAAGAATAATGGAACCTGAAATGTTCGAAAGGATAAAGAGAGATCTGGGATGATATTTTAGTGGAGCGCAGGATGATTTGAAAGGATGGCAGGGCACCGTTCGGTCGGATATCACATCGGTTTTGAGAATCCCTGCTCCTGTGCAAAGCCTAAATACAGGAAAGTCTAATGGCAAACAAGGTGATGATATGCCGTTCGAACTTGATGTCGATGCCGTGAAATACACCGTAGAAAGAATAAGCAGAGGAACAGAGAGAATAAAGAGAGGATTCGCCGCCATGCAGAAAGGCGGTGTGATAATGGATGTGACCGATGCCGAGCAGGCAGCCATAGCGGAAGAGGCCGGTGCGGTTGCCGTCATGGCTCTTGAAAGAGTGCCCGCTGACATAAGAGCACAGGGTGGGGTGGCAAGAATGTCCGATCCTGTCAAAATACAGGAAATAATAGATGCCGTTACGATTCCTGTCATGGCAAAGGCCAGAATAGGGCATTTCGCTGAGGCGCAGATACTTCAGGAACTGGGTGTGGATATGATAGACGAATCCGAGGTGCTCACCCCCGCCGACCCGTTCTACCACATAGACAAGGAACAGTTCACGGTTCCGTTCGTATGCGGTGCCAGAAACATGGGTGAGGCGCTCCGAAGGATATTCGAAGGTGCTGCGATGATAAGAACAAAAGGAGAGGCCGGTACCGGCAATGTCATAGAAGCGGTGAGGCACCAGAGGATGATAACGAATGAGATTCACAAGCTGAAAGCGATGAATGACGAGGAACTCTTTGCGGTTTCAAGGGAGATTCAGGCACCTTTTGAACTGGTAAAGGAAGTTGCGGTGCTTCAGAGACTTCCGGTAGTCAATTTCGCAGCCGGAGGAATTGCGACACCCGCTGACGCATCGCTCATGATGCAGCTGGGGAGCGACGGTGTCTTCGTCGGCTCCGGAATATTCAAGTCCCAGAACCCGGAAAAGATGGCAAAGGCAATAGTCGAGGCTGTGCACAACTACGATGACCCCCATGTTCTCGCAGAGGTTTCAAAAGGTCTCGGAGAAGCGATGAAAGGGCTCGAAATATCCAGTCTGGAAACCAAGCTTCAGGAAAGAGGCTGGTAAAAACCCATTTATAGTCGCCGACCTAACTTTGTTAACTTATATCTTTGACAGATAGCCTTCCTCCGGTCGGCGACCGCTAGTCAGAGACATCATTAGTTTGGAAGGGTATGTCTCCGACTATAAGCATACTGGCTTCTGAGTTTGTACTAACTTGTTTAATATGACTCTTCTGAAACAAAAGAAACTTTTAAATATATGGAGTATTTTCTCCCTCCACAGGTGGTATAATGACAGTACATGAGTCGATGAGTTGTCCTATATGTGGCGGGGAACTTTTCCCCCATATAGTGTGCGGAAATTGCGGAACAGACCTAACTTTGCAGAGTGTAGTGGGTTTGGAGTCTACATACAAATGTCCGGTGTGTGGAAGCGATGCAAAGGTGAAGTTCGTCTGCGAGGAATGTGGTTCTGAATTCCCCTATGAATTTATAAGGAAAAATATGATTGAGGCCAAGGCCCAGATAAAGCCTAAAAAGAAAGTCAAGGCGCAGAAAAGCAATCTTGGGGAATTGGAGACAGGTCTCAACAATGGTTTGACGGCGAAAGCATCAACCTCCAAGGGAAAAACAAAAGGGTTTACTAATGGAAATGGAAAAGGGTTTACTAATGGAAATGGAAAAGGGTTTACTAATGGAAATGGAAAAGGGTTTACTAATGGAAATGGAAAAGGGTTTACTAATGGTTTGGGAGGCAAAGCAGAAAAAAGTGTCAGACCGCCAAAGAAAGAGAAGACTAGGAGGATTCCAGTAGTAGCATCCATCGTAGTAGTGATAATCCTGTTGTCGGGAGCGCTCTATGTTTTCCGCAATACTCCTGCTTCAGGTATGAAGATAGATGGCAGTTTTTCAGATTGGAGTGAAATTCCCATGAGGACTGAGTTCAAACATCCCTACGCATCTTCAGATATGGTAAAATATGCTTCAAAGCTATATAATGGTGGGCTTTATATTTATCTAGAATCAAATGGATATCTTTTCTCAGACGATGGCAGTAGGGTATATGCGTTTATAGATGCAGACAATGATTCCGGCACAGGGTACAAAATCAATGGGATAGGGGCAGACTATCTGTGTAAAGTATACGGAAATCATACAAAGATAGTTCATGCGGCCTATGCCTATACGGGAAGTGATGACGGTCTGGAGTGGAATTGGTCTTCTGCGTGGGCTATGGATTTGCCTATGGCTTATAGTGGAAACAAACTAGAAATGGCAATATATGCCAGCGATATCCAAAAAGATTACAGGATAACCTTTTATACATCTGATTCTCATGGAAATTACGATATTTCCAGTGCGAACATAGGAGAAAGTCCATCTTTATATATAGAAGCTAAAAAGTATTCTAAGGCTCCAGATGTCTATAATTTCGGTATCGGTGAGGTACAACTATTAGATATAAGTATATTTGTCACAGGAGGGAATGTTACTTTGAGTTCTATAAATATGGTTGTTAAGAATATAGATAATGTCGTCCTTAGAGATTCATCTGGAAAAACAGTTTCTCAATTTTCGGGAGGTCATATTCCAGTTAATGAGGTAATCGGAGATGGTGAGCACAGGAGCTATCAGATATTGGGTCGTATACCGGTCTCTGGACGAAACGGCACATTAATCAGCATAGAGGGGATTGGAGTAAGTACATCCACAGAAGCGATAATACATGTGAATGCGGATTCTTTCAAAGCGTATGTTGGAAAACCAAATTCGATAAAGATAGATGGTGCTTTTGGAGATTGGACAAATATAAAATATGACCCGTTGAACAATACCGTGCCCGAGCACATAGACATACGACAATACAGTAGCTCCGACAATCAGAATGACCTGTATTTTTACGTCGGTGTGGAAAAAGGTATGATGACAGGTGTTTTGGTTCCTGAAAGGTATTCCGAAGGAAGACCGAGCAACAATGTGTCATATCATCCTATAAAACCGCCTGAAACAGGAGAAGATATACTTATTGTTCATATATTGACAGAAAATAACAGGAAATATACCATACAAATACTGGGGAAGAGTGGTGATATAGTATCATATTCTGTCTCAGGACCTGGAATTTCTGGTGGCATGGTCAATGTGACCAAGGACACCAAGCGTCTTGAAGGTTCGGTATCCATACAGACATTTGGAGGCTCCCAGATAAGAAGCATATGGTTCGAAATGAGCGATTGGTCTAAGAAAAAACAGGTTAGTGATAGGATACAGCCCGAGCATATGACCATCTCTGAAGGTACGAGGGCTGTTTCAGGCCCATTCATATCTGGCCTTCGAGAGAGCAACCAGACCGCTAAAGCAATCGTCATAAGCTGGGTTACTGACATCAACAGTACCGGTGAGATACGGTATAGTACAAATCCTGATTTATCAAATTACTCTGTGAAATACGATTACAGGGGAAGCAACTATC
>WALJ01000135.1 GCA_015522885.1 Thermoplasmata archaeon | reverse complement strand
GCCCTGTCTGTGGGGCAATAATTCCCGCTGATGCTAAGGTTTGCCCGGAATGCGGTGCCGTGTTCGAAGAAGAGGAAGAAGAGAGTACTGATGTAGAGCTTCTTGAGGAAGAAAAGGAAGAACCTGAAGAAGAAGTTTATGGGGAAGAAAGGGAGGAAACAGCGGGAGAAGTAGAGGAGGTAAGAGCAAATAAGAAGATGTTCTGGATAGGTCTCATAACTCTCCTTGTAGGAAGTCAGGGCGTGGCCCTAGGCTCTCTTGTGCATAACACATTCTATCTGTTTACAAGCACTCCCAATCAGTGGAGCCCTGGGAGCGCGAAGGTCTATGGGTATCTGGATCAGATGGCCGGAATGGTTGGTATCGTGATTACCATAATAGGCATCGTGCTTCTGCTGCTATACATGAAACAGCAGGGCAAAGAGGAAAAGTACAGGGAAGAACTGAAAGAGAATCTTGAAGAGGGCGAGGAGATTCCCGAAGAACTCCACGAGCCTCTCCTTGTGCAGAACAAACTCTTCTTCTGGATAGGCCTCGTTCTGGTTCTTATTACCGGTCCGGTCGGTGTGATAATGGGTCTTCTGAGCGGACAGAGTACGGATATCATGGGTTATTACGGCCTCGGCGGTGGAGGTATAATTACAGTTATAGGCATCATCCTCCTATTCCTCGCAATATGGCAGAAAAAAGAAGGGGAAGAAACGGAAGAAGAATCTGAAGAAGGCGAAGAGGAATACGGAGAGTCAGAGGAAGAGTTCGAAGAAGACATGGACGAGGAAGAAGAGTTCGAAGAAGAATAAATCTATTATCCAATCTCTTTTACTATCTTTTCAATGCCTGATTTTTCCTTCTCAGCCATGAGTCTCGCAGTTTCTATATCCGTTGACTCTGCGAATATCCTGAATATCGGTTCGGTACCGGATGCTCGTATGAGAACCCATCCCTTATTCGAGTATATCTTCAGACCGTCGGTTTTATCGATTTTCTTTGCCTCTTCCGAAAGTCGACCTGCCAGAAGCTCGAGAACTTTTTCTTTAATGTTGTTCGGACATGCTGTCTTGGTTTTGTAAAGGGCGTATCTGGGAATCTCGGATACCAGTCGGGAGAGCGTTTTTCCGGTCTTTGCCATAATCTCCAGCATTTTTGCCGCACCCATGGCTCCGTCCCTGCAGTACTGATGCTCCGAGAATATGAGGCCACCGTTCTCCTCCCCGCCAAAGGTTGCGCTTATCTCAATCATCTTTCTCGCCACTATAGGCGCTCCAACCCTTGTGTAAACCACTTTTCCACCATTCTCTTTTACCACGTCCTCTACGGAACTTGAAGAGCTGACAGGTGTTACTACCGTGCCTCCTCCTTTCTCTTTTATGACCTGTTTTGCCACTATCGAAAGAGAGACGTCTCCGTGAATATAATTTCCTTTTTCATCGACGAATATGACCCTGTCGGCATCTCCATCGTGGGCAATTCCTATGTCTGCTCCTGTCTCCTTGACCGCATACACAAGGTCTTTCAGGTTGTCCGGTGAGGGTTCGGATTCGTGGCCGGGAAATGTCCCGTCAGGCTGGCAGTTCAGAGATATGATCCGGCAGCCCAGCTTTTTGAGCACTTGCGGTGATGTTCCGGTTGAGGCTCCGTTAGCACAGTCAAGGACGGCTGTAAAAGCCTTCTTTCTTATGAGCTCCCGGTCTACGGCAGATAGTATCCCTTCTATGTACCTGTCTCCGGCTCCGAGTTCTTCCCTTAGCCTGCCTATCTCGTTCCACGGGACATTTCTGAAGCTTTCTTCGAAATATATGTGCTCTATTTCCTCCTCCTCGGACCTCGGGAGCTCGGTACCGTCTCCGGCAACAACCTTTATTCCGTTGAACTTCGGTGGATTGTGGGAGGCCGTTATCATTATTCCTGCGGATGCGTCTGTTTTCTTTACATAGTACTGAAGTGCGGGGGTTGGCAGCATACCGATAGTTACGGCGTTTATCCCTGTGGAAAGCAGGCCCGAGATTACAGCGGATTTCAGCATTTCACCGGATACTCTCGGGTCGTTTGCTATGGCTACCTTGGCCCCTTTCTCCAGATAAGTGCCGATAGCCTTCCCGAGATTAAGTGCGAGTTCGGAATTCATGTCCTCATTCGATACCCCACGAACTCCGTTAGTGCCGAAGAGCCTCATTCGCCCACCCCGGGAGGTGTTATTATCTCATATTCATGAACCGAATCAGGGTTAAGGAATGTGTTCCAGAATACTATGCTGTTCTTTACCGTGCTGTTCTCCTCCACGACAGAGCCGTCCAGAACTATGGAGTTTTCCACAACCGAGCCCCTCTTTACTATGGAATCGCCGTAAATGAAGGAATTTCGTATGGTCGAGCCTGCTTCCAGAACAGCCCCCTCCGCAAGATAACAGTACCCGTCTATCACCGCACCTTCGTCCTTTCCGTTTATGATGTTCCCCTTTCTTTCAGCCATATCGAGGTGCGCTCCTATGAGGTCTTCGGGCCGCCCGACATCTCTCCAGAGGCCTTTTATGGGTTTTCCGTAGAGAACTCCTTTTTCAAGAAGGACCGGAAAGAGGTTCTTGGAAAAATCGAACATTGTCTCCTTCGGGACATAGTCGAGAGCTTCGGGTTCCAGCACGTATATGCCGGCATTTATGAGGTTGGAAAAGACCTCGTATTCCAGGGGTTTCTCCTTGAATTTGACTATCTTTCCGTCCTTGTCAAGACCCACTATCCCGTATTCCGTCGGATTTTCAACCTTGGTGAGGGCCATCGTAGCCACAGCTCCTTTCTTTTTATGGAATTCATAGAGCTCCTTTATGTTCACATCCGCAAGAACATCCCCGCTTCCCACAATGAAAGTGTCGTCGAGAAATGCTTCCACCCGTTTAACCGAACCCGCCGTACCCAGAGGTTTCGATTCTATGGAATAGATGGCTTTCGCTCCGTACTGCGTGGCATCTCCCACGGTTTCCACAATCTTGTCGTAGATGTGTCCGGTGGTCAGGATTATTTCCTCGAAGCCGGCGGAGGCCATGGACTTTATCACATACTCTATCATAGGCTTTCCGAGAACCGGCAGCACGTGTTTCGGCATGATGTTCGTCAGTGGTCTGAGCCTTGTTCCGAGCCCGCCTGCCATTATGACCGCTTTCATGGCTCCCGCATCGATTTTGGATATTTATAGGTTGGCCTTTCCGTTATAGAATACGGCGCTCCGCAGCGCATATTTCCCGAGGAGCGCTCTCAAATCGTCCATGGGTTTGGATAGGGGCTTGGTATCCGAGGGTTGCGGAACGGACTCTCTAGTGGCACCGTGAGGGATATACTGAGATGTAGGGTAACGTATCCGCGAGGGTTGCGGAATGAGCGCAAGCGTCGTTCAGAGCATGAAACCGCCCTGCCCCTCCGCAATCTTCTTTATTTCCCATTCGAAGGCGTAAGTGTCCTTTTTGTAAGTGTCCGTGAACTCATATATCGTCTCCATGTTCATGGCCGTGTAGGTGTGGAACCTAACAATTACCTCATCTTTGTCCAGAAACACCACGGGCGCCCATGTGTCAGGTCTCGCTTCCGAGAATTTCCAGTCCTCCTCCGGAGAGGGCACATCTTCGTGCTCGTCCTCATCCCATTCCGTCTTCCAAGGGTCATCCGTCAGAATCGTGTGAAAGCCCCATGCAACGCCGTGCCAGAATGCTCCGAGTTCGAGGACCTCTCTGGCAAATACCGAGGCGAGAAGATAGGATACAGGTGTACGGTCGCCATCCACGGCTTCCATGATGTTCATCCCGTGTTTGGGCTTCTTTACAACGAATTCCTCGCACAGGTCGAAGGCATCCGTGAAATCCGCATTTTCAGGGAGCGGTCTCCGAATTTCTGCGAATGGGATGTCTTCGGTCTC